>JAGWIE010000079.1 GCA_028866445.1 Rhodospirillales bacterium
GTGCCGGGTGCGGGGGCGGTGGCACCCCACATGCCCAGAACCCCCAGCCACCAGACGAAATCCTGCCCGCGATAACGGCGCGGCGGCCGGTCGTGCGGGCCGGTGGCGAGGTAAACCTGCCGCCCGGCGGCACGCAGCTCATCGGCGATCTGCACGCCTGAGGAGCCCGCCCCCACCACCAGCACAGCCCCCGGCGGCAATTGCGCGGGATTACGGTAATGCGCGGAATGGATTTGGGTGATGCCTGCCTCCGCGGGCACCAGCGTGGGAATAAGAGGGCGCTGGAAGGAGCCGGTGGCGGAGATCACGTTCTTCGCCTCAATGGTACCGATGGAGGTTTCGGCGCGGAAGCCGGAGCCATCCTCTTTGCGGTGCAGCGCCTTCACCTCCACCCCGCAACGGATGGGGGCTTTGATCTGCGCCGCGTAATCCTCGAAATATTTCACAATGGCGGGGGCGGGGGCGAATTCGTCCGGCCCGATGGGGGCGAAGCTGCGGTTGGGGAAACGGTCGTGCCATGCCGGGCCGTTGGCAACGAGAGAATCCCACCGCTCAGAGCGCCAACGCTCGGCAATGCGGCTGCGTTCCAGCACCAGATGCGGCACGCCATGCTGGCTCAGATGCTCGCTCATCGCGATGCCGGCCTGACCGGCCCCGATGACGAGCGTTCCGACCTGTTCAACTGGCATAGGCGCGATCCTTTTCGAGATGGCTAAAGCCCCGCCGCGAAACCGGTTGCGGCGGATGTTCCAGTTCTACTGGGATGCGATGATTAGGAAAACCATAATTTAAATTATGGTTGTATAGGTTTTGCTGAAGGAGCGGTGCGGCGCGTAATGCTTCGTCTGGTTGGTTCCACGCCGTCGTTTTGGGAACAGTCATCACAACAGAAGACCCCGTCGAGAACACCATAGCGGCGACGGATAGGGCGGTGAAGGGATGCTGCGTTAACGGTTAGCGGTTGCCGACCTTGATTACGAACATTTTGCAATGACCGTAATTAGCGGTCAACCAGCTCATTTTAGAGATATAATCAAATTATCGTTTTAGATAAGGTCTAGATATGTCTCAGAAAACAATTAACGAGGCCTTTTTTCATGTATTCCGTCGAATACGTGACGAGCACATGTTTACTTCAACCCCAAGTACAGCATCAGCAGAATACCATGATAATCCCGAAATCAAAGCGGCAATTTCGAAATGCATTGAGTTCAATCTCATTGTAAATCGAGAGAGACCAAATAACGACGAGGCATTTTTGTTTCTTTCTGGATTACGCGGTATCGTCGAAGATCTTATAGTGCTTAAATATAGTTTACGGTTTTCACCGTCTGCCCGATTGGTTTATTTCGGAATATTGCAGCGCCTAAATCTTGATCAAGGTATATTAGCACAAAAGAAGTTCTTTAAATCTAACAATCCTTTTCAGGCAGTTGTCGGTTCGAACATCTCAATGGAGGAGTCTCAAAATAGACTAGATAATGTCAAGCTTAAGCTTAAGGACTTTTGGCAAGAACAGGGTTGTTCCAAAAAGAATGGCCCAAGCATCAAAGAAATGTCCGAGGCGGTTAACCTAATGAGCACCTACCAGTACATTTATTTTGCAGCTTCTAATTTCGTACATTTCAATCCACACGCATTACTTCGGACCGGCTGGGGACCAGAAGGTGGGCCATTTACGTTCTCTATTCAAAACTTTAGTGGGTATTATAGAGACTTAGCGGCGTTCTATGGCGCTGTGTTGTACGTTGGCTTCGCTACGACATTTGGCCCTCTCTTGAGTTTAGAGAGTGAATTTAAAAATGAGATTTCAGATATTGAAAGTATTTTGATAGATGCCCCCCGGTGGCCGGAATTGATCACATTCGAAGAACTGAACCTCAGTGCGCCTCAATTATCGGCGGAAGAGAAGGCCATAAAAGAGAAGATACTTGGGATAAAACATGAAGGAGGTGAGAAGTTTGTACTCATCGATATCCTGAACGAAATTAAGGGAACAATGATAGACAATTCGTAAGATGCCATTCGGCGGCCTGCTTTCACTTCCGGTCACCCCGAATGAAATGACCCCGGCCATCTTTTGTAAGCCTACACGCCAGTCAAATCGTAGACCTCCTTTCCCCTAATACCTCAACGCCTGATACCCGGTCTCGCCTGGTTCCACGCCATGGGTGTCGTGCGCGAAGCCGGGGAAGCGCTTATCGAAATTCTCCAACGCCGCGAGGTAGCGCAGCACTGGGCCGTCGATGGTGCCGAAATTTTCGCCCGGCATGAGCAGCGGAATGCCGGGCGGGTAGGGCACGATGGCGGTGGCGGCGACACCGCCCGCGAGCGCCGCGAGATTCGCCATGCCGCCCTCGCCGCGAATGAGGCGGTCATGCGCCTCGGCGGGAATCATCTCAGGCTGGGGCAGGAAATTATAGGCTTCCTGCAAGCGTTCCGGGTAGCCGGTGGCGCGCAGGCCAGAGAACATGGCCTGGCCTAAATCCCGCAGGCCCATCGCACCGTATGCTGTGGGATAAGCGGCGCAAAGCTGCGGCAAGGCGCGGGCAAGCGGCGTGTTGGCATCGTAATCGTGTTTGAAGTCCAGCAGCGCATTCACCAGCGAACCCCATTTTCCCTTGGTAACACCTATGGAAAACAAAAACAGGATGGAGAAATTCGCGGTTTTTTCTGGCGTTATGCCATGCTCCGCGAGATAATGCGCGAGCAAGGGTGCTGGAATGCCGGTTTGCTCCAGCTTGCCGGAACGCGCCATGCCGGGGGTGACGAGAGTAACCTTTATCGGGTCCAGCATACAATAGCCGGGTTCCAGCCCGGTAAAGCCGTGCCACGCTTCTCCCGGTTCCAGCGCCCAGCAGGATTGTTCTTGCGCCAGCATCTCCAGCGGGGCGGCGGCGAAGGGCTCGCCATCTGGCACGGTATCCGGCTGCCAGATTCCGAAGAACCAATCTTCCCGGCTGGAGAATTCCGCTTGCAGCCGCGCCATGGTCTGCCGGAAGGAGATCGCCTCCGCGATGGCTTCAGAGGTGAGAAGCTGGCCGCCGGCACCATCCATCATCGCCGAGGTGATATCAGTGGAGGCAAGGATGGCGTAATTGGGCGAGGTGGAGGCGTGCATCATCAGCGATTCATTGAAGCGCACAGGGGCAATTTTGGTGCGGCCTTCGCGCAGATGCAGCATGGAAGCCTGGGAGAGGGCGGCCAGCAGCTTATGCGTGGATTGGGTAGCGAAGATGGTGGGCCCGGTTCGATTGGCCTCCGAGGGTTCGCCGCGCATGGCGTAATGGTTTTTGTAAAGCGTGTTGAAGCGCGCATGGCCGAACCAGGCTTCGTCGAACAGAATGCGGTCGACCGAGGGGCTGAGCAGCTCCTCTACCCGGGCGGCATTGTAGCAAAGCCCATCATAGGTGGAGTTGGTGACGATGGCGAGCACCGGCCTTTCCGCGCAACCAGCGGTGAGGCGGGAGGTGGCGAGGTTATGGGAAACCGCCTCCGGCGTGAGTGAAGCGGCCGGGATGGGGCCGATCATGCCCAGATGGTTGCGGTATGGCAGCAGATAAGCGGGCTTCGCACCAGTGAGGGCCAGCCCATGCTCGATGGATTTATGCGCGTTGCGGTCCGCCAGCACAATTTCGCCGCGCGCGACCGAGGCTGTCATCACCACGCGGTTGGCGGTGGAGGTGCCGTTGGTGACGAAGTAAGAGCGGTCCGACCCGAACACATGCGCCGCGTAACGTTCAGCGGCACCGATGGGGCCGGTATGGTCCAGCAATGAGCCAAGCCCGGCCACGGAGATGGACAGATCCGCCCGCAGCAGCTTTTCGCCAAAATAATCGTAAAACATGCGCCCGGCGGGGGAGCGCAGAAAAGCCGAGCCGCCGGTATGGCCTGGCGTGTGCCAGGAATATTCCGCCTCGGACGCGAATTTGGTGAGCGCGCCGAACAGTGGCGGCAGCAATTGGGCGCGGTAGCGGCGCATGGCGGCGAGGATGCGGCTGGAGATGAACTCCATGGAATCCTCCAGCGGCCAGATGAAGCCGTCTACCTCGCTCATCACTTCGGCGGGTACATGTGCGGCGTCGTTCCGTTCAGCCAGCAGAAAAACCGGCAGCTTGGCGTTGCGGGCGCGGATGGCTTTCAGCAATGCTTTGGCGGGGGCGTGGTCTGGGTCCTGGTGCAAATCCCAATCCAGAACAATGGCTTGCAAATGCGGGTCGGCGTTGATCTCGGCCTTGGCGTCGGCGGCGGAAACTGCGGTGGTGGCGCTGATGTTGTGGATTTTCAAATCCGCCAGCAAAGCGCGGGCGGCGCGGCCCAGCGCCGTGGGTTCCTGCAATTTATCGCAGGCCAGCAACAGGCTGAGCCCGAAGGCTTTTGGTTTTTGGTCCTGGCCGGTCATGGGCTCCCCCGATCCGCGTTTGCGCTGATAGGATGGTGTTTGCCCGGTTCTGTCCACCCCCTGTAAGGTTAGGCCTCAATCCCGCGCGGCACGGCCAGGCCAATGCGGGGCATAAGCAGCTTTAAGAGCGGCCCGGCCATGAGCGTGGTGGCAACCGCCATAATTACCAGCATCGTGAAGATTTTTTGCGGGATGAAGCCGGTTTCCAGGCCGATATTCAGCACGATCAGTTCCATAAGCCCGCGCGCGTTCAGCAATGCGCCCAGAATGCCTGCCGCAGCACCACCGTAGCCAGCAAAGCGCGCCGCGAGGAACACCGGGACGATTTTTCCCAAGGTTGCGGTGATGGTGAATATGGCCAGCCAGCTCCAATCCGTGGCGCCGGTTAGGCCCAGCAGATTTGTGCGCAAGCCAGTGAAGGTGAAGAAGATGGGCAGAAAGAAAACCAGGACGAACGAGCCGATTTGCTTGCGCCAGGCTTCCACGAAGGCGCGGTCGTGATGCACCAGCAGCCCCCCTGCGAACCCGCCAAAAATGGTGAAGATGCCGAGCTTGAATGTGCACATGCCGAGGATAAACACGGCGATGAGCAGAGCCGCCATTAAGGTTGGCGGCAATTCGCCATCCCGCACCGGAAAGGCTTCCAGCAACCGCCGCGCGGCGGGACGCAGCACGAATACGCAGGCCAGAACGAACACCAGCAGCCCGGCCAGTTGCAACACCATGCCCAGCGGCGTGAAGCTGGCTGTGGCGACGGCTGAGACCGCCGCAAGCAGGACCCAGCCGGCGATGTCGTTGATGGCGGCGGCTGAGATGGCGAGCACCCCCAGCTCTTCTTTGTTCATGCCGAATTCAGCCAGGATGCGCCCCAGCACCGGCACCGCCGTGATGGCCAGTGCCACGCCGCAGAACAGCGCATAAACCGCAACGGGAATATGGGCGGCGAAAACCGGGGCGGAGAGGTGCCCAAGCCCGATGCCAAGCCCGAACGGTACCGCGACGGACGCCGCCGCGATGGGCAGCAAGGCGCGCCGTGCCCGGGTTTCCCGCAACTGCCCGAATTCGAAATTCATGCCGATCTGGAACATCAACAGCACCAGCCCGATCTGCGATAGAATGACGATGGCGGGGGCGGGCTGGTTGCCGAACACCGCAGCGGAGACGCCGGGGAAGAAATGCCCGAACAGAGAGGGCCCGAGCAGCAGCCCGGCGACGGTTTCGCCGATAACCCCAGGCTGGCCGAAGCGGCGGAACACCAGGTTCATGATTCTGGCAGCACCGATCATCACAACGAGCTGGATAAGGATGGAAAACAGCAGGTTTTCGGCGTGGGCGGAGGAGGTGACCATGCGGCGTGCTTCGCGGCTCCGTTAGGTGGTGGCGCGGGCTAGAGCCGAAAGGTTTCCGACAACAAAAGAGCCCGCGGCCAGCTTTAGTCAGCCGGGCAGGGAGCGGCAATATGCGCGGAAGGAGCTGAAGCGGACAGGGCCTAATGGGGCAGTTTGTGCCGTGCGTTTAGCTCGTGCTCGTCTCGCAAATAACAGATTATCACGCCGACCAACCCCAGCAGCACAGGCACGGCCAGCAATTCTGCCCAAATGACCACGGCGTTCATTTTATCCTCGCATTCTCTATTGTTATAAGGCGAGATTTGAACCGGCTTTTGTTAAGCCGTTGCGGAATGGTAGCAGAATGCTGATGCGATTTCCAGAAAATACAACCGGATGCGGACCTATGCGGTTTGCGTAACCGAGCCGACGCCACAGAGGAACACGCTGATTGCGTTGCGGATATGCGTTTGCCGCGCTTCCCCGCTTGGCCAGCGGAAATCGTTAAAGGAATTCATCACCAGCGCGCCGAAAACCATGTCCGCCAGCATCCGCGCCAAACTGAAGGCATCGGCCACCAGCCGCAACCGCCCCAACGCGGCTTGCCGGGTCATCCAGCAGGCCAGCGGCGTCAGCGGGTGGTTGGTCTCAGATTCCGTGATGAGCTGATGCAGCTCCGGGTGGTTTGGGCATTCGGTTAGCCGCAGCCGGGCGAGGTCCAGCCTGTCCTGGTCTTCTTCCTCGCTGATATCGATACG
>JAGWIE010000080.1 GCA_028866445.1 Rhodospirillales bacterium
TGGGCGGCTTTGGGGATGGATAACCCCGCGAATGAGGCCGGAAATTTTCTGGATGAACAGTTGCGCGCGCCGATGGGATATTTCGGCGGGTTTTATGGTTATGACCAGAGCCAGCAGAAACTCACCTGGGAGAGTACCGAGCAGAATCTGGACCTTGCCGTGGCGTTCAGCAAGCTGGGGCGTGGAGAAGATGCAGCCCATGCCAGGGCTTTTGTGAAAGCGGCTTACGATGCGAAAGCCGGATTGTTTAAAACCGGGCTGGCGGCGGATGGCAAGCCAGGCGCCATGGTGGCGGCGGATGCAGGCATATGGCCGTATCTGGCCGGGCTGGGCAACGCCGCCAGCGCAGGGCGGGCGATTGCCGTGTTGCAGCATGGCGCGGGGATTGGATTTTCCAGCGCCAGTAATAGCATCTGGCTGGAGGGCACCGCCTTTGCCGCACTGGCGTTGAAGCGGATGAATGATCCGCTGGCGCCGGAATTTTTGCAAACGGTATCAGCGAATTTGTCGCCGCAAGGTTATGTGTATGCCACCGTGCAGCCGGTGCTGAGCACGGGGTTGAAAGTCGGCCCCTCCTTGCAGAAGGGCGTACCAGAACAGGCGTTTAACTATTACCGGCGGCCTTCGCTCAGCGCCACAAGCTGGGCGGGTTTGGCAGCACTTGGGGTTAATCCTCTCGGCTAAAACCCGTTTGGGTGAGGCGTATAGAGGTGCTTTGAGAGCACCGGAGTGGAGCAAAGGGCCGCTAGGCGCCCAGCCAAACGGGTTTTATTTCCCGATGCAAAACCCTGAGAACACAGCGTCCAGTATCTCCTCCACGCCGATGCTGCCCGCCAACCGGGCGAGAGATTGCGCGGCGGCGCGAAGTTCTTCACCACGCAATTCCGGTTCGGCGAGAGTAAGCGCCATGTCCAGCGCCTGGATCGTATCTCTCACGCACGCCACCTGGCGCGGGCGTGACAAGGCCGCGGCACCTTGGCAATCTGTCAACGCGGCGGCGGCCTCAGCGAGGCGGGCACGGAGCTGCCCCATATTGCGCCCGGTTTTGGCGGAGATCGAAAATTCACTGCTATTCTCAGCGATGTCTGATTTCGTGCGGACACGCAAAATGGGCGCACCAAGAGGCGGCGATGCGAAAGCTTCGCCGGGTGCGGCCACAAGAATCACAAAATCGGCTTTCTCCGCCTTGGCTTTTGCGCGGCGAACACCTTCTGCTTCGATGATGTCTCCGGTTTCGCGCAGGCCCGCCGTATCGGTTAAATGCACGGGAACACCGCCGAGATCGACGCGGATTCCCACAGCATCACGTGTGGTGCCAGGAATTTCCGAGACGATGGCGATGTCCTCACCCGCCAGCGCGTTGAGGAGGGTTGATTTTCCGGCATTTGGGGGGCCAAGAATAACAAATTCCAACCCCTCCCGCAGACGTTCCGCTGCCGGGGCAGCGTGCAGGGCCGCCTGCATCTCCTCACGCAAAATGCTGATGCCATCTGCGAGTTCTGCTTCCACTTCCGGCGGCAAATCTTCATCCGGGAAGTCTATCAACGCTTCCTGCAGGGCCATGAGGTGGCGCAGGCGCTCGCGCCAGGCAGCGCAGGCTTCGGGCAGATGGCCTTCCAGGGCTTGGCGGCGCTGGGCCTCTGTTTCGGCAGCGATGAGATCGGCCATTGCCTCGGCCTGCAACAAATCCATCCGGCCATTCTCAAAAGCGCGCCGGGAAAACTCACCCGGCTCGGCCGGGCGCGCACCAAGGGCAACAAGCGCGTTGCTCACCGCCGCCAGAACAGCGCGGCCACCATGGATAGAAATCTCCGCCACATCCTCGCCGGTGAAACTATGTGGGGCGGGGAAAATAACAACCAATGCTTCGTCCAGCACGCGCCCGTGAAACCGCAAACGGCGCAGGCTGACATGGCGCGGCGGCAGTAAAGATCCCGCCATAATTTCGATGATTTTGAAGCTCCCAGGCCCAGAGAGACGCAAAGTGCTGATAGCCCCGCCTTTACCGGTAATGGGGGCAAAGATAGTGCTCATAGGTGGGAGGCCAATGCGTTGGAGATGAATATGACTGCCAACAGAGTGATGAACACACCGAAACTGAGAACAAGCAGGCTGCACCAGAGTGACGCAACTGCCAAAACAACGAGCAATGCGAGGCCATAAAGATGTGAAAGTGGAAAGCGCGGATGCAGCATACGCCTAAAAATTCCGTTGCCGAGCAGAAACGCGGTGGGGCCGCCGAGGAGCAAAAGGTTCTGGCCCGCGGAGGCGTGTTGAAGCGGCGTTTCCAGCAAAAACGCATCCCCCGCCGCAATGGCAATGATGGCGGCGATGAGCAGGCCATGGACATAAGTGTAGGCTGCCCTTGCGATTTTTCCTATATCCTGGGCATGAGCAAAGGCGTGGGCGGTGCGCTCCGCCGCATCGTTGAAGTAAATCCACCACAGGGCGGCAGCGGAAAGCAAAGCAAAGGTTACAGCGGCGGCGGTTGGAACATGCCAATGGAGGGAGGAAAAATTTGCACCGATGACAGTGATGGATTCGCCCAGCGCGATCAGCACAAACCCGGCGCAACGTTCGGCCATATGCCTTGCATCCACCTGCCAGTCTTGCGTGGCGGAGCGGCCAAGGCCTGGGACATAAAAACCGTTGACTGGGCCTGCAAAATCCACAACCAAGGCAATCGCCCACAGAAAAATGCGCAGAGGCTCCGGCGACAAACCGCCCAGCAGCCACAGCAATGCGCCAGCGCCGAGCCAGACGGAAATGCGTTGAAAGTTTCTGTAGTTTACTGAATCATGCCGCTTCAATGCCCAGAGCATGAAAACCGAACGCCCGAGATTCATGGCGGAAAGCCCGATGGCGAAAGCCAGGCCGCGTGTGGTGAAGGCTTCCGGCACGGCGGCAGCGAGCAGCAAAGCGCAGAACATCAAGCCCAGCAGCAGAAGTTTCACTGGCCTGCGCTCTGGGTCTATCCAGTTCGTGGCCCAGCTTGTGTAAACCCAGCCCCACCACATGGCGGCGAAAAGCATCAACGCCTGAAACGCCCCCATCCCGTTCATATGCGCGCGGAGAAATTCTGATATCTGCGTGACGGCGAAAACGAAGATCAGATCGAAGAAAAGTTCAATCTGCGTTACCTGTGCGCGTTCATCGCGCCGCCGCAACAGGCTGGCAGCCGCGCCGTGCATCAGGTTAAATAACGCGCCGTGAGATGCGCTTCAAAATAAGCAGGGTTCAGCGTTTCGCCTGTGGCAGCCTGGAGAATCTCGTTGAACCCGGCAGAAGAGCCGCGCCCATGCACATGCTCCGCCAGCCAGGCGGTGAGGGGTGCCAAATTCCCGCGCGCCAGCGCTGAATCCATCTCCGGCAGGGCTTCGCGGGCAGCTTCCATAAGCTGCGCCGCGGCCATGGCGCCCAGCGTGTAGGACGGGAAATAACCGATTGCGCCATCGAACCAGTGAATATCCTGCAAGCAACCGCGCGCATCATCGGGCGGGGTAATGCCCAGCAGCGCGTTCAACCCTTCATTCCAGGCCACGGGCAGATCCGCCACCGCAAGCTCGCCCGAAAGCAACGCCTGCTCCAGCCTGAAGCGCAGCAGCACATGGGCGGGGTAAGTCATCTCATCCGCCTCCACACGGATAAAGCTACGCTCCACCCGGCGCAAACGGTGCTTCAGCCCCGCCAGAGTCACTTGCTTGCCAAAGGCTTCCGTGGCCAGCGGGGCAAGATAAGAGAGATACGCATCCGAGCGCACCGCCTGCATCTCAACAATCAAAGACTGGCTTTCATGCATCGCCATGCCGGCCGCCGCCCCCACCGGCTGGCGCGCCCAGGCTGCGGGCAGATTCTGCTCATAAAGCGCATGGCCGGTTTCGTGCAGAACGCCCATGAGTGCTGCAGCAAAATCCGCCTCATCGTAACGGGTGGTGATGCGGATATCGGTTGGCGTGCCGCCGCAAAACGGGTGGGCGGAAATATCCAGCCGCGCCGCATTAAAATTCAGCCCCGCCCCCGCCGCCAGCTTGCGCGCCAAATCGGCCTGCACCGCCTCGGGGTATGGGCCTGGCGGCAGAGCCGCCTGCGGGCGCTTTGCCTGCAATGCCTCTGCCTGGGGCAGCGCCTCTCGCAAAAACGCCTCGTAGCGGGCAAAAATCGTCCCGGCTTGTTCAGCGTTTATGCCCCGCTGATATTGGCTCATCAGCGCGTCATACGGCGAAAGCCCCAGCGCTGCGCCCAGAATCTCCGCCCCCTCGCGGGTTAATTTCACCACCTCCGCCAGTGCCGCGCGCACGGCGGCAAAGTCGTTGGCCTTGCGCGCTGCCCGCCAGATGGTCTCGCAGGTCCGCCCGGCGCGCACCTGCGCCTCCACGAGGTCGCGCGGCAAAGCGGTGGCGCGCAAATGCGATTCCCGCATCAGGTTGAGATTTTGCTTATCCCACTCTTCAGCGGCTTCGGCCTTGGCGAGGTTTTCGCCAACATCCCTCGCGCAGAGAAAGTCATGGGAAAGCCCGGCCAGCACCGCCATCTGCTCGCCACGCGCCTCAGCACCGCCTTCAGGCATCATCGCCGCCGCATCCCAGCTCAGCACCGCACTGGCTTCATCAAGGCAGGCGATACGATGGAAGGATGCTTTCAGTGCCTCATACGCGCTCATGGTTTCAGCAGCCTTTTGCGGGCGATAAAGATAAACTCGAACACCAGGATTCCGGCAAAACCAAACCAGGTGAGCGCATATCCATAATGGTTATTCGGCGGGGTGGGCAAATCCTGCGCGGGTTGCGGCAACGGGCTGCCCGGCGGCGGCTTTGGCCCCATGGCGATGAGCATATAGGGCGCCACGTTCTCCAGCCCCATGCCTTTGCCCATCACCGCCGGGTCCAGCGTGTAATAATGTCCCTTGGCGGGGTCATCCGGGGCTGAGAAAAAATTGCGGTCGATTGTGGCGTGGATATAGCCGGAAGGCTGCGCTGGCGGGTTGGCCAGCGGGGTGGGCGCTGATTGCTGCACCCAGCCGAGGTCAACCAGCAGAACCTGCCCATCCGCCCGGCGCAGCGGCATAATCAGCTCGCCGCCGGAAACCGGGCCGTTGGGCGTGTCGTGCACAATCTGCCCGTAAAGGGCCGCCTTGCCCGGCACCCAGGCCCCGCTGACAAACACTTTCTCAAACGGGCTGGGCGTCTGCGGCATCGGCACAGGTGGTGCAATTTGCGCCGCGCGAATCTGCGCGATGATGCCTTCTTTCCACTTCAGCCTGTGCAACTGCCAAACGCCAAGGGCGATGAACAGGCAGAAAGCCGCAAGCGCCGTCAGCCCAGGGGCGATCAGACGGCGCAAATGATTGCGTCTATTTTGCGCGCGGCCCTCATCCAGCCGTAATCGCGCTGCGGCCGAGGTAGTAGATGCACACGAACAGGAACAGCCACACCACGTCCACGAAATGCCAATACCAGGCAGCGGCCTCAAACCCAAAATGCCGCTCTTTGGTAAACTGCCCGGCCCGCGCCCTAAAGAAGCACACGATCAGGAACAACGTGCCGATAATGACGTGCACGCCATGAAAACCGGTGGCGATGAAGAAGGAGGAAGCGAAAATGCCGCCATGGTAGAACGGAAAGGGCGAGTGCGTATATTCCCAGGCCTGGCCACACAGAAACATCAGGCCTAGCAGGATGGTCACCCCCAAGCCCCGCACCAGGTTTTTCTGGTCATCTTCCAGCAGCGCGTGGTGCGCCCAGGTGATGGTAGTGCCAGAGAGCAGCAGCACCATAGTGTTGAACAACGGAATCGCGAACGGGTCGATGGTGGTGATACCCTGCGGCGGCCAGACCGGCGCGAAGGCGGTGCCCATTTTATCAGGGTAGAAGAAATAATTGAAATAATTCCAGAAGAAGGAGACGAAGAACATCACCTCGGAGGAAATGAACAGCGCCATGCCGTAGCGCAGGCCCACCTGTGTTACGATCTTATGCAGCCCAGGCACGCGGGATTCATGGATCACATCCCGCCACCAAAGAAACATCACGCTGAAATCCGCCAGCAGGCCGATACCGAGCACAATGAAATCCCGGAAATGCGCGGCCAGAATGATCCCGGTGAAGGTCACCATCGCCGCGGCGGCCCCGCAAAGCGGCCAAATGCTGGGGTCAACAAGATGATAAGGGTGGGGCACCGTGCCCTTCACCTGGTCCGTCGCGGTATGGATTGTGCCGCTCATCTTATTTCCCCTGCTCTTATGCGTTTCTTTAAACGGTTTTCACCACATCTGGCCGTATTCGTGCAGCTTTACCATCGCAATCGCGTAAATAATTAAGGAGAAGCCACCCAGCGCCGCCAGCAACAGGAAGTTGCGCGCCCGGCGGCGGCGCAAAAATTCTGCCTTCTGCTCATCGCTCCAGTGAGATTCGACAATCTCGACACGCGGCATCCGGTCATTCGTGTAATCCTCGTCCCTTTGCGCGGCTGCCATCAT
>JAGWIE010000081.1 GCA_028866445.1 Rhodospirillales bacterium
ACCGGCCTTGCCACATGGGGCCAGGATGGGCGCGCTGGCTCTCTGATTCTGCGCGGCCAGGGACGGTTGCTTGAAGATATCGACCAGCTTGAAAAACTCAGCGCCATCCAGGCTTTGTTTGAAAGGCTGGAAACCGAGGAGACGTTGCTGAAGCTGCTGGATTTGGCTGATGAATCCGATGGCGTGCGGATTTTTATCGGTGCCGAATCCGGGTTGTTCGGCACCGCGGGCGTTTCGATGATCGTGGCACCCGCCCGGAACGCGCAAGACAGAATTGTAGGGGCGATTGGGGTGATCGGCCCCACGCGCATCAATTACGGGAAGATCATTCCCGTGGTTGATTACACCGCCAGGGTAATCGGACGGTTATTGGGGTAATCTGCCGCCCTTCGCAAGAAGGGCCGCAGATTTTAATTATTTGATTAACTAATTTCCATCGCTATCGCTGTTATTGCCACCATTCACCGCAATACCCACGAACAGGGCCTGGCCCTGGCGGACGATGCGCAGCGCCACCGCACCAGCGCCGGATTTTTGGGCGGCATTAATGGCAGCGACCGCATCATCCGGACTGTTAACATCGGTAGGGCCAACACCCACCAGCAAATCCCCCTGCTGCAACCCGGCTTGGCCGGCCAGGGAATTTGGCTTCACATCCACGATCACCACCCCAGTTGCATCCTGCGGCAGGTTGAGTTGGTTGCGTAGATCAGGCGTGAGCGGCGCGAGAGTTAACCCCAGCGCACTATGCGAGGCGGGTTGCTGGCTGCTGCCGCCATTTTGGCCGCCCTGCTGGAAGCTGGCATCCGGGTTATTCGGCATCTCCTCCACCGCCACGGAGACGTCCTGCGTGGCACCACCACGCAGGTAAGTGATGTCAGCCTTGGCGGAGGGGTCGACATTAGCGATGTCCGAAGCCAGATCGCCAGGGCTTTTCACCTGCTGGCCATTTACCGCAGTGATCACATCACCGGGCTTCAACCCGGCCTTCGCCGCTGGGCTGTTGGGTGCAATCGCCGCGATCAGCGCGCCATCGTTATTCGGGTTGCTCATGGGCAGTTTCAGCGCCTGCGCCATCTGCGGCGTTATCATTTGCGCCGAGACGCCGAGGAAACCGCGCGTGACCTTGCCATGCGCGATGAGCTGCGTGACCACGCGCTTGATCATGTCTGACGGTATAGCAAAGCCGATGCCGACAGAGCCGCCGGTGGGCGAGAGGATGGCGGTGTTAACGCCGATCACCTGGCCCTGCTGATTCAGCAGCGGGCCGCCGGAATTGCCTTCGTTGATCGGCGCGTCGGTCTGGATGAAACGGTCATACGGCCCGTCGCCGATATCGCGCCCCAGGGCGGAGACGATGCCGGTGGTAACCGTGTTGCCCAGGCCGAACGGGTTGCCCATGGCGATCACCCATTGGCCATCTTCGACATCCTTTGAATTGCCCAGCTCCACATAAGGGAGCGGCTTACCGGCTTCAATTTTCAGCACCGCGAGGTCGGTTTTGGGGTCTGTGCCGATAATTTTGGCGGGGAAATTATCGCCGTCGGAAAGAGTCACCGTAACCGTTTTAGCGTCCTTCACCACATGGTTGTTGGTGACGATGGTGCCGTTAGAATTGATGATGAAGCCTGAGCCCTTGGCCTCAACAGCTTGTTGCTGCTGCGGCTGGCCGAAACCGAAGGGGAAGCCGGGCGGCAGGCCCGGGATTTGCGGAAAGCCCGGCGGCAGGCCGTTCTGGGCCTGGTTATCGTTATCGCCATCACTATCCGTATCCGAAGCGTTATCGACTTTCAGCTTCACATCGACCGAAACCACCGCGGGCATGATCTTTTTAACCAAAGCCGAAAAATCTGGCACCGGGGTGAAGCCCTGCTGCACGGATTGAGTTGCATCGAGAGACGTATCCGCCGCGTGCGCCGGCAGAGCATTAACCGCCACCAAAGCCGTTGCGCCCAGCAAGGCGCAAAGGGAGGCCGCTCCACGGGAATGAATTGATTTCATGCGTCTATCTCCTGCGACTGACTAAGGTTCTGCGTTCTGCCTTCAAGGCAACTGTGTTTCAAATGGCACAGGGGCAGGATGATCTCAATTGTAACAAGGCCAGGGGTTACATTTCTTCACCCCTGATACGCCGCCGTTTCAATTTGAGAGCCTAGAGCCGGATGATTTTAGGTCGGATTACTTCGTGATCCGACCTAAAATCTGAATCCGCCTCTAAAACATTAGAGTAGAGGGCGATTCAGACTTCAGGCTCGCTCGCGAAGTGAGCGAACCTGAAGTCATCGCGCTCTAGCGGTTCATCAGCACCGAAATTTGCGCATTTTCCAGCACATGCCGCGTGGTGCCGCCAAGAATAAGCTGGCGCAGGCGGGAGGCGGTGGAGTACGCGCCCATGGACATCAGATCCGCCCCGAATTCCGCCGCCGCGGCCAGCAGCCCTGCCCCAGTGTGTTTGTCGATGGCGCTGAAACTGCCGATATCGGCTTCCACGCCGTGGTGGGAAATGTATTTTTGCACGTCCTGCGCGCTGGGGCCGGGGCGGTTGTAATCTTCAGACACCAGAATCCGCACCGCTTGCGCCTGGCGGACAAAAGGCATGACCGAGCCCAGGGCCGAGGCCGCGTTGGCCGTGCCGTTCCAGGCAATGGCGATGCGCTGGCCGATGCTGGCAGGCGGGATGATGGGTGCCAGCAACACCGGTCGCCCGGAATCGAACAACACGGCGTGTAGCGCCTCCGCCGCCGCAACGTCTTCTCCCGCCAGCGGGTGCGGCACGATGGTGAGGTCCGCCAGCCGCGCCTTATAGGCCACCAACTGGTCCTCCCGCCCGGCGAGGGTGGTGAAACACGCACTCGGCTCGCTGGCGCCGCGTTGCGCCGCGCCCACAGGCACGGCGGCCAATCGCGCCCCGCGAGTAAACATCTCCAGAAGTTCTGTTTCGCGCGCATTCCCCTCGCGCTCCGTGGCGGCCATCATGTCTTCAATCAACGCGCCTGAAAGTCCTTCACCGGCGAAGGGTGCAATGTCGCGTGTATCCGCCTGGACGTATAAAACCTCCAGATGTGCGTTCCACATGCGGGCGAGCAAAAGCCCTGCTTGCAATGCTGCCTCGGCGGACACCATGCTGCTGACAGGTAGCAGAAATTTACGAACGGACATGATGAGGCCCCTTACCGGATAAGAGCGATGCGGGCAGTTTGCACCCACCCCCCGGAAAAGACAAAATTATAACATGTCGCGCAGGCGAAACCAGGTGGTGGCCAGCAGCAAGGCCGGGGTACGCAACAGCGCGCCACCAGGGAAACGCAAATGCGGGATTCTCGCAAACGCATCAAACCGCGCCGATTGCCCGGCCACAACTTCCGCCGCCAGCTTGCCCGCAAGCCCCGTGAGCGCCAGGCCATGGCCAGAGAAGCCTTGCAGAAAGAGAATATTCTCCGCCAGCTTGCCAAAATGCGGCGCGCGGTTGCGGGTGATGTCCACAAACCCGCCCCAGGCGAATTCCACCTTGGCGTTTTTGAGCTGCGGAAATACGGCGACGGCGCGGCTTAGCATCGCCGCACCCAGATTTGGTGGCGGCAATTTGGAATACGACACACGCCCGCCAAACAACATGCGGTCATCCGCCGAACGGCGGAAATAATCCAGCACGAAGTTCATATCCGCCACCGCCTCGTTACCGGGAATGAGGGCGGGGATATCCGCCCGTGGTTCAGTGGCCATGATATAGGTGCCGACGGGCATGATATAGCCGTTAAGCTTCTGCTCCAGCCCGTTGAGATAAGCGCCGCCCGCGATGATGAGAAACTTCGCGCGCAGCTTGTGCGGCCCCACATGCAGCGTGACGCTCGGCCCATGCTCAGCACGGGTGACAGGGGCGTTCACAAAAATACGCGCCCCCGCCGCCTGTGCAGCTTTTGCAAGACCCAGCGTGTAATTCAGCGGATGCAGATGCCCGGCGAGTTTATCCTCTAACGCGGCAATATAGCGCGGGCTATCCAGCCGCGCGCGCAGCTCTGCGCCTTCCAGCAACCGTCCCACCGGAGCGCCGAGCCGCGCCAGTTCCTCCTGCTCCTGCTTCAACTCGCGCACCTGTCGCGGTTTTAAGGCAGTGTGCAGATAGCCAATATGTGGATCACACGGGATGGCATGACGCTGGATGCGCGAATGCAGCAGATCCACCGCCTCCACTGACATGTCCCATAGTCTTTTTGCCTCGCCAGACCCGACAAGTTTTGTGAGCCTGTGCATGGAAGCGCCAAAGCCAGCCAGCGCCTGGCCACCATTGCGCCCGGAGGCCCCCCAGCCGATATCATGCGCTTCCAGCAGCACGGGGTTGTAGCCTTGCTCGGCCAAATGCAGCGCCGCTGAGACGCCGGAAATGCCGCCGCCGACAATCGCCACATCCGTTTCGATATCGGCATCCAAAGTGGGCGCGGAAAAATCCACGCGCCGCGTGGCTTGATAGTAATTTGTTTGCATGGGCGCTTAAACGTTCAGCAGCAGATGCTCACGTTCCCAGGATGAAATAACCCGCAGATAGGTTTCGTATTCCAGCCGCTTCACCGCGACCAGAACATCGACCAGCTTGTCATCCAGGATCTCACGGATGGGTTTCGAGGCATCCATCAGGTCCAGCGCGTGGGAAAGCTCGCGGGGCAGCGTATATTCGCCGGAATAGGCCGAGCCGATTTGTTCAGGCGGGGCCTCAAGCTTTTCGATCATACCGAGATAGCCGCAGGCCAGTGTGGCGGCGAAAGCGAGATACGGGTTGGCATCCGCCCCTGGCACGCGGTTTTCCACGCGCATCGCCGCGGCGTCGCCAAAGGGCACGCGCAGGCCGCAGGTGCGGTTGTCGTATCCCCATTGCAGGTTGATCGGCGCGTTGGAAAAACGCGTGAGCCGGCGGTAGGAATTCACATTCGGCGCAAAAATGGGCATCACCGCCGGAATGTATTTCTGCAAGCCCGCGAGATAGGATTTGAACAAGGGGCTGGCCTTGCCATCTGGTCCGGCGAAAAGATTTTCACCGGTTTTCGGGTCCACGATGCTCTGGTGAACATGCATGGCACTTCCCGGCTCGCCGCCCATCGGCTTGGCCATGAAGGTGGCGTAGATATTGTGGCGAAGTGCGACCTCCCGCACCGTGCGCTTGAACAGAAACACCTGGTCTGCCCGGTGCAGCGGGTCGCCATGCAGCAGGTTGATTTCCACCTGCGCCGCACCCTCCTCATGGATCAGCGTATCGAGATCCATCTCCTGCATGTCGCAGAAATCGTACATCTCCTCGAAAAGCGGGTCGAATTCGTTCACCGCGTCGATGGAATAAGCCTGGCGGCCGGTTTCCTGCCGGCCGGAGCGGCCA
Organism: Rhodospirillales bacterium; assembly: GCA_028866445.1. Lineage (GTDB taxonomy): Bacteria > Pseudomonadota > Alphaproteobacteria > Acetobacterales > Acetobacteraceae > Acidocella. The sequence goes on from JAGWIE010000081.1 coordinate 5,366, forward strand.
ACCGGCGGCGTGAGCGGGTAGTCGGGGTCGGTATTGCGGCCAACGAGGTAGAATTCCAGCTCTGGTGCCAGCACCGGCTGCCAGCCTTTGTCCTCATATAGCTTCAGCACGCGTTGCAGAACCTGCCGGGGTGCGATGGGCACCGGCGTGCCGTTCGCATAGTGGCAGTCATGGATAATCTGGGCGGTCGGCTCATGCGCCCAGGGCACCAGGCGCACGGTGGAGGCATCCGGAATAAGTTTGATATCGATGATCGCGGGATCGGTCAGCTTGTCCGCCGGGTCATCCGGGTATTCGCCGGTGACGGATTGGATGAAAATGGCTTCCGGCAAGCGCGGCGCGCCGCCTTTCAGGAATTTCTCGGCGGGCATGATCTTGCCGCGCGGAATGCCGGTGATATCCGGCACCAGGCATTCCACCTCGGTGATGCGATGTTCCTCGAACCATTCCTTAAGATCGATCTTGCTGTTCATTTGGCCTCCATTGCGGACAGCGCGGCACCATAAGGCGCGCTTCCGCGAATATTTCAGAATTTAGCAGCTTGCCCACATTTACAACGGCAAACTGGGGGCGGCCATGACCCCGGGGCACGCCAGATGAACGGCATCAATCCGCGAAACCTATCGAAACTCTGAAAACGCTTATTTTTGTACGGCCGGGGATACCACAGCACGCAAACCCTCAATCCTTGTTGGCCTCTTAGTCTCGCCTAATAGCTGGAGACGCGTCAAGAATATTCGCAAGAGGATTGGTCATGACAGCAGTTTTTATTGCGGATGAAAGTCTTTTGAGCGAATATCGTTGAATATCCTAAACGCATGATGGGTTGATATGTCGCTGGCCTTACAAGATGAGCAAATGTCCGACGATATAGGAACCAGGCTGAAGCTGGTGCGGCAGATTTTTGGGCTGACCCAGCGAGAATTGGCCCGCCGGGCCGGGGTGACAAATGGCGCCATCTCGCTGATCGAGCAGAACCGGGTCAGCCCCTCCATCTCATCGCTTAAAAAAATTCTGGAGGGCCTGCCGCTTTCCCTGGCGGA
>JAGWIE010000082.1 GCA_028866445.1 Rhodospirillales bacterium
CGCCACCATCATCGCCACCGGCACTGAAGTGTCTCTGGCCATGGGGGCGAAGAAAAAGCTGGCGGAGCAGGGCATCGAGGTAGCGGTGGTTTCCGCCCCGTGTTTCGAGCTGTTCGCCCAACAATCGCCAGAGTATCAGCGGGAGGTTCTGGGCAGCGCGCCACGCATCGGTGTGGAAGCCGCCTGTGGTTTCGGCTGGGAACGCTGGCTGGGGGCTGATGGCATTTTCATCGGCATGAACGGATTCGGCGCCAGCGCGCCCGCCGAAATTCTGTACGAGCATTTCGGCATTACGGAAGCGGCGATCATGGCTGCGGTTAAGAAGGAAGGAAACTGAAAATGGCAGTGAAAATCGCGATTAACGGCTTTGGCCGCATTGGCCGCCTGGTTCTGCGCGCGCTTATTGAGAGCGGCCGCACAGATGTGGAGCCGGTGCTGATCAATGACCTCGGCAGTGTCGAGGATAACGCGCATTTGCTCCGCTATGATTCGGTTCATGGCCGCTTTCCCGGCATTGTTGAGGTGAAGGGCGATAGCCTTGTCATCACCTGCGCTGGCCGCAGCTACGCGCCCATTAAAGTGGTGGCGGAGCGCGACCCGGCCAAGCTGCCGCTTTCCGGCATTGATGTTGCCATGGAATGCACCGGCTTGTTCACCAAGCGCGAATCCGCCGCTGCCCTGCTGACCGCCGGTGCGCGCAAGGTGATCGTTTCCGCCCCGGCTGATGGCGTGGACGCCACCATTGTTTATGGCGTGAACCACAAAACGCTGACCAAGGAGATGGAGGTTATCTCCAACGCCTCCTGCACCACCAACTGCCTGGTGCCGATGGCGAAGGTGCTGCACGACGCATTCGGGATTGAGCGTGGCTACATGGTGACCATCCATTCCTACACCGGCGACCAGAAAACCGTGGATACGCTGCACAAGGACCGCCACCGCGCCCGCGCCGCTGGGCTTTCGATGATCCCGACGAGCACGGGTGCGGCGAAGGCCGTTGGCCTGGTGCTGCCGGAACTGGCCGGCAAGCTGGACGGCACCTCCATCCGCGTGCCGACGCCGGATGTTTCGCTGGTTTCCTTCGATGTGGTGCTGAAGAAGCAGGCGACCAAGGATGAGGTGAATGCCGCGATGAAGGCCGCGGCCGAGGGCTCGCTGAAGGGCGTGCTAGATTATTCCACTGAGGCTCTGGTGAGTACCGATTTCATTCATCAGCCTGCCTCCTGCACTTTTGACGCGCCGCAGACCGCGGTGGTGGATAAGGCGCTGGTCCGTGTGATGGGCTGGTACGACAATGAATGGGGTTTCTCCAGCCGCATGTCCGACACCGCTGCCTATTTTGGTGCGCTATGAGCAGGACACTCGACGATGTGAACGTCGCGGGGCAGCGCGTGCTGCTGCGTGCCGATTTGAACGTGCCCGTGCGGGACGGAAAGGTGACAGACGCGACCCGGCTTGAGCGCCTGCTGCCGACCATCAAGGAGCTTGCCGATAACGGCGCCAAGGTGATCGTGCTCAGCCATTTTGACCGGCCCGAGGGCAAGGTGGTGCCCGAGCTTTCGTTGAAGCCGATCGCGGAATCGCTTGGCCGCATTCTTGGTAAGCCTGTGGCCTTCGCGGCCGATTGCATCGGGCCGGAAGCCGAAAACGCCGTTGCCGCGTTGAACAATGGCGATGTGCTGGTGCTGGAAAATACCCGTTTCCATGCCGGGGAGGAGGCCAATGACCCGGCTTTCGCCGCGGCTTTGGCGAAATTGGGCGATATTTTCGTCAACGACGCGTTCTCCGCGGCACACCGCGCCCATGCCTCCACGGAAGGCGTGGCAAGGCATATGCCCTCCTTCGCCGGGCGGCTGATGCAGGCGGAGCTGCACGCGCTGGAAAAGGCTTTGGGTAACCCGCAGCGCCCGGTTGCGGCCATCGTCGCGGGCTCCAAAGTTTCCACCAAGCTGGAGTTGCTGAATAACCTGGTCACCAAGGTGGATATTCTGGTAATTGGCGGTGCCATGGCCAATACCTTCCTGGCGGCACAGGGGCATAATGTCGGTAAGTCCTTGCAGGAAAAGGACCTGCACGGCACCGCACTGGAGATTATGAAAACCGCCGCCGCCAAGGGATGCGAAATATTCCTGCCGCTGGACGTGGTTGTGGCCGAGAAATTCGAGGCGAATGCGCCGACCCATGTGGTGAAGGTGGATGCCATACCGGCTGATGCCATGGCGCTGGATGTTGGCCCCGCAACGGTGGAGGCGTTCATCCACCGCCTGCCTGAGATCAAGACCATCATCTGGAACGGCCCGCTCGGCGCATTCGAAACCAAGCCGTTCGATGCCTCAACTAACACGCTCGCCAGCGCCATTGCGAAGGCAACGCAGGAAGGCAAGGTGATTTCAGTCGGTGGCGGTGGGGATACTGTTTCGGCACTGAAACTGGCCGGGGTGCATCACGAGCTGACTTATCTTTCTTCCGCCGGGGGCGCTTTCCTGGAATGGATGGAAGGCAAGATGCTTCCCGGTGTGGAAGTGTTGAGCAAAGGGTTTTCAAATCTAGGTTAATCAATGAAGGTTTAAAAAACCGCTTTCCCTCTGGTTTCCCTCTGGAAGGCGGTTTTTGTTTACGCACGCATATTTGCCCAGCGTGTGGCGTGGATGGACGGCGGCTGGGGGGCCGGTTAGGTCTCTCCAGTTACTTTTTTACCTCCAGTCTTCGCGGCGGCGTGCATGAGCCTGTCAGTCGTTTTCGGTCGGCTTCCCGCGTCTCGCGCGCAGGCGTTCCTGCTTGTGCTGGCAGCGGTGGCGTTGTGGGGAATGGCACCCGTCGGCAACCGTTATTTCATCGGCAATACCCATCTGGCGATGCCGGGTGCCGTTTATATGGCGCTACGTTACTCCATTGCGTCTATTTGTTTTCTGCCGGGTGTGGCGGCGGCGTGGCGAAGCTGGTCCCGGCGGGACTGGCTGCGGGGGGCCGTTTGCGGGCTGGCGGGCGTTTCGGGTTATAATCTGCTTGGAGGTGTTGCAGCACGAACAGTTTCCGCCGGAATGACAGGGCTGTTGAACTCCTCAGAATCCTTAATAATCCTGCTGCTCTCCTGCCTCATCCTGCGTCGGCCGCCGGGGGGGAAAGACGTTCTCGCCGCGTTGCTGGGCCTGGGTGGCATAGTGCTGCTGGCCGGTTCCGCGGGCCCGGCTGAAGGCGATGTACGCGGCATATTGCTGTTGCTCCTAGGTGCCTTCGGCTGGGCGGTTTATTGTGTGCTCATTCCGCCGCTCATTAAAAAACACGGGGCGTTGCAGAGCTCGGCGGTTACGATGTGCCTGGGTACGTTGCCGCTGCTTGCCGCGGGTGCGCCGGGGATGGGGCAAATGATGGCGGCAATGTCGCACCGCGAATGGGAGCTCATGCTGTGCATGGGTGTGTGCATTTCGGTGGGGGCACTCATTGCCTGGAATAAGGGTGTTGCCGTGCTGGGGGCACAGAATGCGAGCTGGTTTTTGTATCTGTTGCCGGTATTCAGCGCGCTGGGGGGCTTTTTACTGCTGGGTGAACCATTAACCCTGGGTGAATTTGCCGGGGGTGCGATGATCCTAAGTTCTGTCTATATCGCACAATGGCACCGTTAGAGCGCGATCATCCGGCTCTAACCGGCATCTGGCCAGTAGATGAGGAAGGCTTCATCCGGGTTGGATTCCGCCTTGGGCGTCATACCTGAAGCTGCACCTGCCAAATAGGAGGACAGCATGAGCAAACTGAGTAAATTGAAAATCGCCGTTCTGGCCACTGATGGTTTTGAACAATCCGAACTGACCGAGCCGGTGCGCGCGCTGCGCGAGGCGGGGGCGCAGCCGGTGGTGGTAGCGCCACATAGCGGGCAGATCCAGGGCATGAAGCACCATGACAAGGGCGATATGGTAAAAGTGGACCAAACGCTGGACCATGCGGATGCCAAGGAGTTTGATGCGCTGGTGTTGCCGGGTGGCGTGGCAAACCCCGATGAGTTGCGGATAAACAAGGAGGCGATGGCGTTCATCAAGCACTTTGTGCAATCCAATAAACCGGTTGCGGCGATCTGCCATGGGCCATGGACACTAATTGAGGCTGGCGCTGTAAAGGGCCGGAAAATTACTTCCTGGCCCTCTCTGCGCACAGATTTAAAGAATGCGGGCGCTGATTGGGTTGACCAGGATGTGGTGGTGGACGGGCAGTTTGTGACCTCACGCAAACCAGATGATTTGCCTGCATTTAACCGCGAATTGATGAAGCTCCTGGAGTCTCACTCAACGCGTAATGCAGCTTAGATGCGAGAAGAAGGAAGAGGCTATTCCGCCTCTTCCTCATCTTCCTCTTCCGGTGGAGCAGGTAGCTTATAGCTGTCGTTCAGCCAGTTCCCGAGGTCGATATCGGCGCAGCGGCGTGAGCAGAAGGGTTCGTGTTCAGGCGCGGTGGGTTTGCCGCAGATGGGGCATTTCATCCGTTCATAATCTCATGCAAGGGCGGGCGAACGCGCCGCCGGTTAATTTCCGCAAAGCCCAGATGCGACAGCCCCAGGAGTGTGGGGTCGAGCGGGTCGTGCTTCAACGCCTCGCGCAAGGGTGGCAGAAGTTTTTGCCGCTGGGCGGCCTTTAGCCCCGCGAAATCAATGAGAATGCCGCCGGAGAGATTGCGCAGTACAATCTGCCGGCAGATTTCCGGAATGATGGCTATGTTGAGCGCGAGCGGCGGCATATGGCTGGCGGCGGCGGCGTCAATGTCCAGCAGCGTGGCAGCCGGGGCAGGGGTGATGTGCAACCGGGCGCCATGGAGAAGTGAGGCGGTTGGTTCCCTCAAACTCGCGATTTCGTCTTCTAGAACCGCATCGATGGCGTTTGCATCATAGCGCATCCGGCCTGCCAGTGCGGGGCGCAGATCGGCCATCAGCGCATAATCATCCAGAATAATATCTTCTGCTGGAAAGCGCTGTGCCAGCTCCACCAACGGTCCTGGGCCATGGGCGATAAGGCCGGGCGTGCTTGCAGGTGGAGCCTCCGCCAACGCAAGCCGCGGGCCTTTGCCACCTTGCGCGGCGCGGGTGACGGAGACGCTGATATATTGGCCTTCGGTAAGGTTCTTTCCCCCGGCGCTATCTGGCAGAAAGCCTGAAAACTCGCCGCCCAAGGCGATAAAACATCCCGCCAGCGCCTTTTCCACCGAAACCACCCTGCCGGTGTAAATGTCGCCCACACCGTCTGGCGCGTTAGGTTTCCAAAGGTAAAATTCCGTCAGCTCATCGCCGCGCAGCAGGGCGATGCGCACCAGCCCGCCACGCATGGAGGCCGCGATCAACGCCAGCCCAGGCCGCGCAGCAAAGCGCTGGTTTCGTGCAAAGGCAGCCCAACCACGCCGGAATAAGAGCCGGAAATAAAATCGATAAAGCTGGCGGCCTGGCCCTGGATGGCGTAACCACCCGCCTTGCCCTGCCATTCCTCGCCATCCAGATAGGCACGCAGTTGCGGTTCATCGAGCCGTGCGAAACCTACCACTGATTCCACGAGCTTGCTGGCAATGCGGCCATCAGGGGCGGCCACGGCGACAGCGCTGTAAACCTTGTGGCGGCGGCCAGAGAGGAGGCGCAGGTAACGCTCGGCATCCTCGCGGGATTCAGTTTTGTGCAAAATGCGTCTGCCAGCGGCGACCACAGTATCCGCAGTGATAACGAAAGCATCCGGGGCGGGGCTGAGTTTTCCTAACGCCATCCGGCGCGCATAAACCCGGGGCAGTTCGTCTTTCTCGGGGGTTTCGTTGATCTCAGGGGCGACGATTCGGGCAGGCTCAATGCCGATTTGCCGCAAGAGCGCCAGGCGGCGTGGGCTGGCTGAAGCCAGAATTACTTGAAGCGGAATGTGATCCGGCCCTTGGTGAGGTCATACGGGGTCATTTCAACATTCACGCGGTCGCCGGCCAAAACACGAATGCGGTTTTTGCGCATTTTGCCGCTGGTATGAGCGAGAATTTCGTGTTCGTTATCCAGTTTCACGCGAAACATGGCGTTGGGCAGCAGTTCCGTCACCATGCCGCTGAACTCAATCATATCTTCCTTGGACAAACATACCTCTACAGAGAAAAGAAAGCTGGCGCCCAAATGGGCCGGGATTGTTTTGCAGTCAAGCTTTTGGCGGTTCACAAGGAGCACACCACCCCCGTTAGGGTGAATGCACTATCGGAGCCGAAACGTTAATCGTATGATTTAAAAGGTAAAACCGGATATGGTGGGCACTACAGGGATTGAACCTGTGACCCCCACCATGTCAAGGTGATGCTCTACCGCTGAGCTAAGTGCCCATATCCGTTGACGGGCTTCTAGCGGCGTTGGGCATGGGAGGCAAGAGCTTGAAAAGCAGGTTG
>JAGWIE010000083.1 GCA_028866445.1 Rhodospirillales bacterium
AGCTTTGCTGGAGCGAATGAGATGAGCAGTGTCGTACTTTCGCTGGGTGATGTGGCCTTTCGTGACATGGAGGTGCCGGAGAAGATCAGCTTCGGTGGCAAGCAGCGCCTGGCGGTGCAGAATATCATCGGTGGCGGACGGATTGTTGAAGCGCTGGGCATTGACGATGGAGAGATTTCGTTTTCCGGAATTTTTTCGGGATCCGACGCGGCGTCTCGCGCGCAGCTTTTGGATACGGCGCGGGCGCTAGGTGCGCAATTGCCGTTGGTGTGGCAGGGGTTTTATTATCTTGTCGTGATTGCTGGGTTTAGCGCCGAGTACCGCAAGCCGAACCTAATTCCGTTTACGATTACATGTGTGGTGGTGACCGACCCGCTTTCAGCTTCTGCAAATGCCGTGGCGCCTGTCGCGAATTTGATCTCCGGTGATTTGGCGGCGGCATCAGCACTGAGTGGACAGGCGGGGATTTCAGCCATGGGCCTGACGGGCGCGAGCCTGGCGGCGCTGGGCGTTCTGCAGGGCGAAATCTCCAATGCAATGGCGACGAGCGGGGGCGCGCTGACGGGGGCGGCATCTTCTCTGAATAACGCCGTTACGCCGACGATAGGCATTGCCGCGTTGGGGCGGGTTGGCAGTTGCACGGCGCAATTGGCCGGACTTTCTGGAATGTCTGGTTATGTGAACCGGGCGGCGACAAATCTCGGGTTGGAGTTACCATGAATCGCAGGATTATTGTAGTGGCGGGCGGAAACCTGTTCACCCTGGCAGCGCAGTATCTTCAAGATGCAACGCAATGGATTAGAATTGCCCAGGCGAATAATCTTTCCGACCCGGTTTTGCAGGGCGTGAATACGCTGGTGCTGCCGGAGATAAACCCCGCCGCTGGAGGTGGCATTGCCGCTTGAGCAGCCACGGGGCCGGGTAAGCCTGGATGGTGTGCCGGTTGGCGGGCTGATCGACTTGGAGGTGCAGGCGCCGGGGCCGTTTATTGCTGGGCGGTTTCGGGCGGTTTTTGCCATGGGGACGGCACCCGCGCTGGGTATTAGCGCGTTCGCGGCGTTGGGCAATGTGCCGATAACGATCGAAATGTCGAACGATGGGGTTGGCTTTGTTGTTATATTGGTTGGGCAGGTTGAAAATATTCGAATTGATGTGGCCGCGAATACCGCAACCCTGCAAGGGCGTGACCAGACTGCGTTATTAATTGATACCGAAATTGCCGAAAGCTTTTTGAATCAGACCGCGAGCCAGGTGGCCGAAACGATTGCGCTGCGCCACAGCCTGACGCCGAATGTGACAGAGACGGCGCAGCCGATAGGGCAATATTATCAGATTGATCATTCACGGAATGCGTTAAGCATTGGTTCCAAGACGACGACGGAGTGGAACCTGCTTTGCCGTTTGGCTGAGGCGCAGCAATTTGGTGTTTCCGTAAGTAATGGTACGTTAAATTTTGGCCCAATGGCCACCGCGGCGCAGGCTTTGGTGACGCCTGAGAATTTTTCTGGGTTACAGGTTGATTTGGTGACAATGCTTCCAGCGGCGGTTGCCGTGCGGTCATGGAACACGCGCAGCAAGAGGGTGATGGAGCAAAGTGTTGGCGCAGGGACGCCGACAAACCTTGTGCGGCCGAACATGACGATGGCGCAGGCTGGCGATTATGCATCTTCCGTGCTCGCTATGGTACGCCAACATGGAAAGGCTTTGCTTGGCCGGATGCCGGGAGACACAACGCTTGGTGTGGGGGATACGCTGTTGATGGCGGGCACGAATTCCAGCCTGGACGATAGCTATATTGTGATGTCTTTGCAGCGCCGGTTGAGCGGGCGAGAGGGTTTTGTACAGATGGTTAAAGCTTACGCAGTGGCGGGTTGAATGGAACTGCTTTGGAACATGATAAAAGCCGGGGCAGGCGGGTTGGATGGGTTAACGGGAACCGTACGGTTTGGCCTTGTATCGAGCTTTGATCCATCAACGTTTTCAGCGAAAGTTATGATACAGCCGGAAAATGTGCAAAGCGGCTGGTTGCCCGTTATGTCTCCCTGGGTGGGGAATGGCTGGGGGCTGGCAGCACCTTTGCCGCCAGGAACGCAAGTTATAATTCTGGCGCAGGAAGGTGATGCCGAGCAGGGCGTGATTGCGGGTGCGGTATGGTCATCTGAGGACAAGCCGTTGGCTGCACCAGCCGGAGAGCTATGGTTGCAGCATGAATCAGGCAGTTTTTTGAAATTGATGACCGATGGAACAATTCAAATGAACGCGCCGACCGTGCATGTGCAAGGCAATTTGATTGTAAGCGGCGATATTGCAGACCAGGGCAGCGCCCATGGGACATTGGCCGCCTTTCGGAACGCGTATGACCAGCATCTGCATCCTGCTCCCGGCGGAATAACCGGATTGCCGACGGAGATTGTTTAATGGCGGATTTGTCTTTGCTGTTTGGCGGTGATTTAACGATTGGCCCAACTGGTGACCTCGCAGTTGCTGATGCCCAGGATTTGACGCAGCAGCGTGTGCTAAGGCGGTTGTTGACCAACGCCGGTGATTATATCTGGCAGCTTACATACGGGGCAGGGTTGGGGCAGTTCGTCGGCAGACCCGGTATTCCGGACTTGATTTCAGGTGTTATTCGCACGCAGATGCAACTTGAACCGCAGGTTATGCAGTTTCCTGCACCTTCAGTTTCTGCCAGCGTGGCGGATGATGGAACGGTGATGGCGTCCGTCAGCTATGTAGACGCTTTGACAGGTCAGACCGCGCTTCTTTCCTTTTCTGTGTAGGTTGAAATGAAATTATCGCTGCAAAATTTCTCCACGCTTGTGGAGGGAATGGCCGCGTCTGTTCAAGGCGCGGCTACGACGTTGTTGGATTTGACAGTTGGCTCTGTTCTGCGTGCGATTTTGGAGGCGAATGCGTCCCTGGCTTTGTGGTTACAGTGGCTGATTGTGCAGGTTTTGAGCACGACCAGGCTCGCGACAAGCAGCGGCGCGGATTGCGACAGTTTCGGCGCTGATTTTGGGTTCGCAAGGCTGCCGGCTGTGACTGCGAGCGGGCAGGTGGTATTCTCCAGATTTACGCCGAGTCTTCAGGCATTGATACCCGTTGGAAGTTTGATATCTACGGCCACGAATACGCAAAGCTTTTTGATTATCGCGGATCCGACGAATCCGGCATACAGCGCAGCACAGAATGGGTATGTGCTGGCGGCGAATATTGCTTCGGTTAATGTGCCTGTGGTGGCAGCGACTGCCGGAGCGGCGGGAAATGTGCAGCCAGGCGCGATCTCTCTTCTGAGTTCGGCCATTGCGGGTGTGGATACGGTAAGCAACATGGCTGCCTTGACGGGCGGGCTGGATGCCGAAAGCGACACGGCGTTTAAGGCCCGATTTGGCACTTATCTGGCGGGGTTATCAAAGGCGACTAATACAGCGATTGGCAATGCGATTTCAGCAATTATGCAAGGGCTGAGCTACTCGGTGGTCGAAAATGTTGACCAAGCAGGTGACGCGCAGATGGGCCATTTTGTTGTCACTGTAGATGATGGAACGGGAGACCCATCGGCGAATTTGCTTGCGACGGTACAGCAGGCGGTGGATGCAATTCGGCCTGTGGGAACCAGCTTTGCGGTGCAAGGGCCTGTGGTAACGCTGGCAAATATTTCCATGACGCTGATGACGGATGCGCCGGCTGACCATGCGCAGGCCGTAGCTGCGGTAGCGACAGCGATAGAGGCATATGTTGGAGCGCTGCCGGTGGGTGGAGCTTTGAGTTACACCAGGCTGGCGCAACTTGCTTACGATGGCGCTAGTACAGTAACGAATATTTCGGGGCTGTTGTTGAATGGCGCGACGGCCGATTTAAATCCGGGATCGTTTGGTGCGGTGCGCGCTGGCGTTATTACGGTATCCTGACATGATTGGTGACATTTCCGATATGGCTGGGCGCATTAAAAAAATGCTGCCGGCAAGATGGTTTTCGGATGAAGCGCCGGTTTTGGATGCCATCTTGAGCGGATTGGGCCAGGCATGGGCTACGGTTTATGCGCTGCTTCAACAAGTGCAGGCACAAACGCGACTGATAACGGCGGGTGGGGTGTTTCTCGATATCGCATCGCAGGATTATTGCGGCATAGGTTTGCCGCGCCGCGCGGGCGAAGCTGACACAGCGTTCAGCGCGCGGCTGAGGTTGAACTTGCTGGCACCGAGGGCAACCCGCTTTGGTTTAGTTGAAGCCATAACAAACCTGACTGGCCGGAGCCCTGTTGTTTTTGAACCGCTGAACGCAAGTGATACTGGCGGCTACAATGTAAATGCAGGTTACGGCGTAGCGGGAGGATATGGTTCATCTTCGATGCCATATCAATTCTTGCTGACCGTGTACCGGCCAAATGATTTGCCCGCAGACCATGCGGGCGGATATGGCGCGGGGCCGGGAGGTTATGATGAGGCGCCGATGTTCTACGCATCAGCCGCCGAATTGGCGGGCAATGTGAGTGACGCTGAGATTTACGCGACAATCGCCTCGGTTATTCCGACTTCCAGCATTGCCTGGACGAAAATCACGAACTGAAGGTTTTTTCATGGATCGCAACATTGTTTATCCGGGCAGCATTCCGCTGGATACGGATATTCTTTCGACGAATCGCAACACGATGATTGGGATTGCCGCACTGACGGCCGCCACATTGGGCAATGGCGTTATGGCGGACGGGTTGGCTTGTACGCCAACTTCACCGGCCTCTCTTTCCGTGGTGGTGGGTCCAGGCAGCATCACGCAGCTTTCGCCGCTCGACGCCACCGCTTATGGCTCACTGGCGGCGGATGTGACGGATCAAATCGTCAAAACGGGCATTAATCTGCAGGCGACAAATTTTAGTCTCTCAGTGCCGGCGAGTTCGGGGCAGTCGATCAATTATCTGATTGAGGCGACGTTTGCGGAAAGTGACGCCGACCCGGCTGTATTGCCCTATGTGAATGCCGCGAACCCGACGCAACCCTTCTCGGGCCCCGCGAATTTAGGGACAGCCCAGAATACGCAACGTGTACAGCGCGTGCAGTTGCAGGTGAAGCCGGGGGCTGCCGCGCCATCCGGTACGCAGGCAACACCCGCTGTGGATGCCGGGTGGGTTGGGCTTTACGTGGTGACGGTGAATTATGGGCAGACGGCCATTACTGCCGCCAGCATTTCCACGCTGCCGCAGGCGCCCTTCCTGCGGTTCAAGCTGCCTGGTTTGAGGCCTGGTTTCTCATCCATGCAGGTATTTGCATCGTCAGGTAATTTTGTGGTGCCGAACGGTGTAAGCGCTGTGAAGGTAAAAGTAGTGGGTGGCGGTGGCTCTGGCGGGTATCATAGCACCATGCCTAGCGGTGGTGGCGGTGCGGGGGCGCGGTCGATTGGTATTGTGAGTGGTTTGATACCTGGCCAGGTGATTCCGGTGACGGTTGGCGCTGGTGGGGCCGCACCCGGAAGTTATGCCAATGGCAATAACGGCGGCGCTTCCAGCTTTGGAAGTTATATAACCGCTGGCGGTGGTATAGGCGGGAATGGTGGCACCGCCGCGAATTTTGCCAATGCTGGTGGCTCAGGCGGTATTGCCTATGGCGGGCAGTTGAATACCGGCGGCTCAGTTGGAACGGATTCGATTGTGGTTGCGTGCCGGGGCGGTGATGGCGGTGGCCCAGGCAATGGGCGTGGCGCGAGTGGGCCGCTCTCGGGCATTGCCGCAGCGAGCTATGGCGGCGGTGGGGGCGGCGGTGGCTGTTCGTCGGGCACTTCGCCGGCTGGCTCGCCGGGCGGCGCAGGCGCTGGTGGCATCGTGACTGTGGAATATTAAGGGGGGTACATGACAACGCCAGCAACACATCTATGGCGGCCATCCAATGCCCGCTATGTGCAAATTGATGGGTTTGTAGCAACGCCCCGGGGACCGCAAATTCCGCCGTCGCAAATTCTGGCCTGGCCAGAGAAAGACCCTGGCGACACGCTGGATTATATTTTTGATATAGCGCCCGCGCTGACCGCTAATTCCGGCGATTCAATCACCACGCTTGATGTAGCGTTAAGCCCGGCCAACCCTGGGGATCTCACGCTGGTTTCTGCCGCTGCGGACGGGCCACGCGTTGTTTTATGGCTGAGCGGCGGACAGGCGCTGACCAATTACACGGTGACGGTGACTGTGGGGACGGCTGGCGGCCGGGTGCTGGCCCGCAGCATCGCGCTGCCGGTGGTGGCTTTGGCAACGGTTCCAGCGCCGCAAAGTGCATTGACGACTACGGCAGGTCAGGCCCTGACCGACCCGACGGGCACGCCACTTACGATAATCTGAGGTAAGGCTTTATGACGACCATTGGCCAGCTGCCGCTTGCGGCTTCGGTTTCCGAC
>JAGWIE010000084.1 GCA_028866445.1 Rhodospirillales bacterium
AAAAAATTTCTATAGTGGCTTATATACAACATGCTTGGTGAGAGCCAAGCAGGGACTTCGGTCCCTACGTCTCCCAGACGTGAAGCCTCCCTGTTGACTTGACCCGCTGGCCATTGGCTGGCGGGTTTTTTTATTTGCGGTCGGGCTGGCTAGAAAAGCACCAGATCATCGCGGTGGATGACCTCATCCCGCCCACGGAAACCAAGAAGCGCCTCGAAATCCTCCGAGCGGTGGCCCGCGATAGTGGCGGAATCCGCGCTGGAATAGGCGGTGAGGCCACGGGCGATGCGAGCGCCTTCCAGGGTAAGAATATCCACGGGATCACCGCGCTCGAACACGCCATTCACGGCGCGGATGCCGGCGGGGAGCAGGGATGAACCTTTGGCCAAGGCGCGAGCGGCGCCAGCATCGATTGTGAGGGAGCCTGCGGGGGCGAGGTGCCCTGCTATCCAGTTTTTGCGGGCGGAGCGGCCTTCCGGCGTGGGCAGGAACCAAGAGCAGCGGCTGCCTGCCGCCACGGCGGCGATGGGGTTTTCCCGGTTGCCAATGGCGATGGCCATGGCGCAGCCCGCCTGGGTGGCGATTTGCGCGGCCACCAGCTTGGTGCGCATACCCCCGGAGGAATAGCCCGGCGGCGGCTCACCACCCATGGCCATGATTTCCGGCGTGAGGGCGTCGATAACCGGGATATGCGCGGCGTCCGGGTTTTTGCGGGGGTCAGCGGTGTAGAGGCCGTCAATATCCGAGAGCAGCAACAGGGCATCAGCCTGCATCATTTCCGCCACGCGAGCGGCCAGGCGGTCGTTGTCGCCATAGCGGATTTCGGCGGTGGCAACGGAGTCATTCTCGTTTATGACCGGCACGCAGCCCAGGGAGAGAAGGGTGGAGAGCGTGGCGCGGGCATTGAGGTAACGGCGGCGGTCCTCGGTATCGTCCAACGTGATGAGGAGCTGGGCGGCGGTGAGGTCTTTCTCCTGCAAGGTTTGTGCCCAGGCTTGCGCGAGGCGGATTTGCCCGACTGCAGCGGCGGCTTGTTTTTCGTCCAACCGCAATTTGGCGCCGCCCAGGCCAAGTTGGCGGCGGGCCAGCGCGATGGCACCGGAAGAGACGACGATGATCTCCGCCCCATGGGCCATCAGCTCTGCGATATCCTGCACCACGCCGCGCAGCCAGGCTTCGCGGGGGGCGGCCGAGCCAGGGTCCACGATGAGCGCGCTACCGATTTTGATGACAATGCGCTTGGCGGTTTTAAGAGAAGGAATCACGCGCCCGCGCGCTCCGCCTTTGCGGTGTTAATGATGTCCTGCAAGGTGCGCAGAACCTCTTTCACGCCCTCACCCGTTACGGCGGAGATGGTCATGATTTTGGCACCGGAGGCTTTGGCGAGGGCGGCTTTGCGAGAGGAAAGCTCCCGCGGGGTCATGGCGTCGGTCTTGTTCAGCACAATGATCTCGGGCTTTTCAGCCAGGCCGCCTTCATAGGCTTCCAGCTCTGCACGAATGGTGCGCCAGGCATCCACAACGCTGCCGGCTGCACCATCAATAAGGTGCAGCAGCACGGCACAGCGCTCTACATGGCCGAGGAAGCGGTCCCCCAGCCCGGTGCCTTCATGCGCGCCTTCGATGAGGCCGGGGATGTCGGCCAGGACAAATTCCTCAGACATGTTGAGCCGCACGACACCGAGCTGCGGGTGCAGGGTGGTGAAGGGATAATCCGCGATTTTGGGGTTGGCACCCGAAACGGCCTTTAAGAAGGTGGATTTGCCCGCGTTGGGCAGGCCGACAAGCCCGGCATCCGCGATGAGCTTCAGGCGCAGCCAGACCCAGCGTTCCTCGCCCGGCCAGCCCTTATCCGCCCGGCGTGGCGCGCGATTGGTGGAGGTTTTGAAGCGGGCATTGCCGAACCCGCCATCGCCGCCCTTTAAGAACACGATGCGCATACCGGGCTTATCAAGATCCGCAAGCAGGGTTTCGCGGTCGTCATCGATGATCTGCGTGCCGATGGGCACCTTGATGACCAGTTCAGCGGCACCAGCGCCCGTGCGGTCTGATCCCGCGCCGTTATTGCCCTTGCGGGCCTTGAAGTGCTGGGTGTAGCGGAAATCGATAAGGGTATTCAGGTTTTCAACGGATTCGAAGACGATATCCCCACCCTTGCCGCCATCGCCACCATCCGGCCCGCCATACTCGATATATTTCTCGCGCCGGAAGGCAATGACGCCATCGCCGCCATCGCCGGATTTGAGGAAGATTTTCGCCTGGTCGAGGAACTTCATCGGAGAACTCGCAATAAAAAAGCCGGCTCGCGCCGGCTTTAAACGGGTGGGCGCGGGCCCGGAACCTTACTCTGCGGCCAGAGCTACTGGTTCCACGGAGACATGCACGCGGTCATCAGCTTTGCGCTGGAAGACCACTTTGCCGTCCACGAGGGCGAAAAGGGTATGGTCGCGGCCAACGCCAACATTGGTGCCAGGCTTCACCTTTGTGCCGCGCTGACGAACAAGGATGTTACCGGCGATGACAGCCTGACCGCCAGCCTTCTTGAGGCCGAGGCGACGGCCTTCGGTATCGCGACCGTTGCGGGATGAACCGCCTGCTTTTTTATGTGCCATGGTGTGATACTCCCTTAGGCCGCGTTAATGCCGGAAATGCGCAGCACGGTGACGTGCTGGCGATGGCCGTTTTTACGGCGGCTGTTCTGACGGCGGCGCTTCTTGAAGATGAGGACCTTATCCAGACGGTCCTGGGCGATGACGGTGGCGGTAACGGAAGCGCCAGCAACCACGGGGGCGCCGAGCTTCAGGCTGCCTTCGCCACCAACGGCGAGAACATCTGTGAAGGTGACCGTGCTGCCGGCTTCCGCCTCCAGCTTCTCAACCTTCAGCACCGCGTCTGGCGTGACGCGATATTGTTTGCCGCCGGTGCGGATGACTGCGAACATGGTATAATCCAATCAGGTGTCGACACATAACCTAGAGCGCGGCCAGGGAATGCCTTGCCACGCGAGTGGCGCGTTATAGCGAGGCAGAAGGCCGTGTCAATGCTGATTCTGACGGCCGCAGGGTTTGCGCTTGCAAGCCTGTTGCCCGGGCGCGCCGCCTTGCCTATAAGCCCGGCACCAGCGACCCCGGAGAGGTGCCAGAGTGGCCGATTGGGGCAGTCTCGAAAACTGTTGTGCGTGCAAGCGTACCGTGGGTTCGAATCCCACCCTCTCCGCCAGTTGGCCGCTAAAATGGACCCGTCTCAACACGGCAAGGCTCGGAAGTTTAGGGAACGTTACAAGGTTACGTGAGGTAATCCAGGGGTAATATTCCTGCAATTTTCGCCTCGACATACAGTTTTTCCTCTGGTACACCGCAACTGGCATCCAAAATGTGGTGTACCAGACAAATATAACGATTAAAGCAGGAAATCCAGGAACGCCAAGCGGTTACCAAAACTAAATTTTACAAGGTGACCATAAGTTCCGACGTTTTACCCTGCGTAGGGGGCGTGGAAGATGAGACGGGCGTAGGCTAAGAATCCGACATTGCAGCCACTGGGAATCCGGAGGTGGTTTTTTGCCGCGACGGCTTGGGCATTGTTCCCCATTAAATCGTGGCAGTTACATCAAAAGATTGGCGACGCGGCTGAGTTTCTGAGTAATGTTGTTGATGTGGTTTCTTGGGTACGCAGAATCGCCACGGCTAAAATAAAAATCGGCTACGATAAGTGTTTTACATGGGAGGCATAAAAATGAGAAAGCTGTTACTATGTTCCGCTGCGGTTCTTGGCGGCCAATTGGCGTTGATGCCTGCGGCATTCGCCCTTGGCGGCGGCGGCGAGGGTGCAAATATTCCGGTCGACGCGGTGCAGGTTAATGGTCTTGGACCGCTGAGCGGCGAGTGGGATTTTTCCGGCGGTATCGACGCTTATGCGTCCATGTTGACCAATAAAACGCCAACGGTTTTCAATAATGAAGGTACCATTGGCAGCAATCTGAAATACAGCCTTGGCCTTGCTGCTGTTCAGATCAGCAAGAGCAGCGGTTGGCTGCAATTCACCTATTGGGGTGGCGCCTGGCAGACTCCGGCCATTGGCATCACCAGCGATTACGGCGCCTTCAACAGCTTGGCACGGCTGGGCTCCGGCGGTAATCCGTTACCGGGCGGCCCGACCTTCAAGTGGTGGTTCACCGTTCAACCTTCGCAGTATTGGAGCGTCTCCGCCGGTGAGCTGCCTTCGACCGAAGGCACCGAAATCGGGTTTGACTGGATGAATCCGACCTTCTTCGTCTCCAACCTCAACAACATGCAGACGACGCCTGCCTATGGCGCTCAGCTGAACCTGATGTACGGGCCGGCAACTTTCAATTTGCAATATTCCGATTCGTACAAGACCGACCGTTTCAATGTTCTGTCTGACTTGTTCACCTATAACCTGAATGCCGATGGCTCGGATAACGTGATTGTGTTCTCGCACACTAATCTCGGCCATACCGGCAATCCGGGCCCGGGCTTCGCGGAATTCAACAGCTCGCTGGTGGGTGTTGGCGCACAGTGGGTCGCGGGGCCTTGGACCTATATTCCGGAAGCCCAGTATCAGTGGCTGCCGAAGAGTTCGGTGACCGCGGCGAGCGGCAACCCGCGCCCGCAAACCACCTACTATGAAGCGTCTGCGATGATGGACGTGAGCTATCAGTTCAATCCGAAATGGTCGGTTACAGTGCAGCCTTCCGTCACCTATCAGAAGGGCGACAAGAGCGATCCGAACGCGCAGATCTTCGGTAACTGGTTGCAATTTGGTGCGGCGGCAAACCCGGGCGCGTTCAGCCCTGGGATGACTCTGACGGCTATCCAGGTGGATCCGACCTGGCAGAACAAGAATGTGTTTGTGCGCCCGGTTTTGGCTTTGACGCATCTTTCCGGCTTCCAGCCGGGAACCGGCTATGGCAGCAACGGCAACTCGGCCAACCAGTTCGTTGGCGTGCTTGAGGTTGGTGTGCTGTTAGGCAAGCTGTAACGAAAATAAAAGGGCCGGCACCATTGACGGTGCCGGCCGCTTAAATACGATAGATCGCATTAAAGGGAGAAAGCAGATGCGTTTAAAGAATCTTCTCACAAGCGTTGCCATGATCGGCGGCCTGATGACCGGCACGGCGATGGCTGGCACGGTCACCTTCAAGAAAATTGCTACGATTCCGCTGCCTTGCCAGCCGGGCCATGGCGACTGGGTTGCATATGATCCGGGCAGCAAGATGGTTTATGTTTCGCTGCATGGTGGCGGCATGGCGGTGGTGGATACCACCAACAACACGGTGGCGCACAACTACCCCTCCATCACCGAACCGAACACGATGACGTTCGATGACAATTATGTTTATGAGACCGAGGCCGAAGGCCCGGGCGCTGGCAAGGCTAATCAGATTGTCGTTATTGACAAGAGCAACTGGCAGATCGTTGACCGCGTGGACACCGTTGGCACCTCGCCGGACGGCACGTTCATCGATAAGGCAAATGGCCGCCTTTATGTGGTGATGGACGACGATAACTCCATCGACGAATACACCACCGGCGCGCATCCGAAATACATCAAAAAGATTATGCTGATGCCGAAGAGCCCTGTGGCTGGGCCGGACGTTGCCAGCCTTTACAATGGCTGGATCTACGCCACTGACGACGCGTATGTTGAGAAGGTTGACCCCAATACCGGCAAGATCGCGGCGATCAAGGATTATAACCTGAAGCTGACGGATCTCGGCGGCACCAAGGGCATTTTCTACGATCCGGGTCACAATGTGCTCTGGGTTGGCACGACGAGCAAAGAGATATTGATCGTCAATCCGGATACGCTGGCGGTTGAGAAGAAGCTGAAGCAAACCGCGGGCGCTGACGCCGTGCAGGCTGATCTTGGCCTTGGCATTGCTTATTCGTTCCAGGGCGGAATTCCGGGCTTTGATTACTACTCGATCGCGGATCAGAAGTATCTTGGCACGGTTAAAACCGGCGCGAAGAAGCCGACTCACTCTGGTGACGTCGATCCTGTGACGCATAACGTTTATGCTTATGCAGGCGGCGACGCGGCGCTTGATGTCTACGCGCCCGTACAACAGTAACGGAAGAGCTAAGGCAGCCCTAAGTTACGTGGCGTAAGGACTATAAGTAATTTAGGGCTGTTGATAACTTCCACTCACCCAAATATGACTAGCAGCGCGGCGTTGCCGAAAGGTGGCGCTGCGCTGTAGCGAAGAAGGATCGTTGATGACTCACCGCATGTTCCGACCCGCGCTGGCGCCGGTGCTCGCGCTTGTGCTTGCCGGATGCGCGACGTACCGCGCGATGCCGCTATCGGAGC
>JAGWIE010000085.1 GCA_028866445.1 Rhodospirillales bacterium
CGGGAGCTGGGGCTGGACATCCGCCAGGGCTATTTCACCGAGGACACGCTGAGCGACGGGCCGTGGGACGTCATCATCTCAACCGAGGTGATTGAACATTTGAGCGAGCCGCCTGCGTTTTTGCGGTTGATGCGCCGGGCGATTGCCGAGGATGGCATCTTGCTGCTCACCACCCCGAACGCGGACTGGATCACGCCGGCGCTTTCCAATGGTGAGCTTTATGCGCTGCTGGCGCCTGGCGCGCATGTGGTGCTGCAAAGCCCGCAAAGCCTGCGGATGGCGCTGGAGGCTGCGGGTTTCGCACATGTGGTGGTGCGGGCGGAGGAATCGGCGCTGGTGGCCTATGCCTCGCCCTCACCGTTTACGTTGGAGGAGGATTTTGCCTCCCGCCGGGCGATTTACCGCCGGTATCTGCAGAGCCGCGCGGCAGCGTCACGGCTGGGAAGTGATCTGCAGATCGGCTTTGCCGGACGCGCGATATTTGATTCAGTGAACGACCAGGATGAGGCGGGTGCACAAGCGACCTGGGCTGTGCTGAACGAGGCCAGCGCGGCACGTTACGGCTATCGGCTTGAAGAGCTGGCAGCCTTGCCGCCGGGGGCAGAGGCCGACAGCCTGGAAGGGTTGGGGGCGAAAATGCCGGTGGGACTGGGTATGATCCTGTTCAGCCGGGCCATGCAGCGTTTGGTGGCGGGGGAAGGCAGGCAGGCGGTGCGGCCCATGCTGGTTCTGGCCGGGCAAGCCATTGAAGCGCTGCAATCGGCGCTGGACCATCGTTCGCTGGGGCGAGACCGGCTTTCGGTTGCCATCGGGGCGGTGGTGCGCACGGAGCTGCTGCTCTGCGATGCCGAGGCTGGAAAGCCGGAGGCGGCGGAAGCGTTGCTGGTGATGGGCGACAAAATGGCGGGCTGGCGCGGGTTCGTGGCGCTGGTCAATGCTGAGGCTTACGCGGCGGCGGCGCGGCTCCATGCCGGGTTGCTTTCAGCGCTGCCGGATGCGGCCATTCCTGCCGGGTTGCGGCGGGATGCATTGTTGAGCCTGGCGAATTTCCATCTTGCCCCGGGTGGGGATTCGGCCTTGGCACTGCCGGTGGCGGACGAGCTGGCGGCGTTGGAGGTGCCAGCAGATGAGATACGCCTCGGCAGTTTCGTGCGGCTGGTGAATGGCGGGCGTTACGAGGAAGCCTTGGCACTTGCCGCCCAACATAACGTTACGGCGATGGCCGCGCGCGCGGGGGGTGATGCCGCGCGTGATGCGGGCTTGGCCCGCGCTGTGTTGGATCTGGCAGCAGGCGACCCGGCGGACGTGCCGGGGCGGCTTGAGGGTATGGAGATTGACCCGGCGCGCCGCGTTGCGCTGCTGCTGGGGGCTTTTACCGGGCTGGTGAACGATGGCCGTTATGACAAAGCGGACGAGCTGGCGGGTGCACATGACTTGCTGGCCTTGTTGGACGGGCGGGACGGCCAGGCAGCGGAGGATGCACGCTGGGCGGCGATGATGCTGGACTTGCAGCAAGGCCGTACAGACGCGGCGGTGGCGCGGGTTCTGGCCCTGGAAAAAGCGGGTGGCGACAAGACGCTGCTGGCGGGGTTTTATGTAGACGGGTTCGTGCGGCTGGTGAATGACGAGCGTTATGATGCCGCCCGGGCCATGGAGGGGGTTGAACACCGCCTGCCGTATTGCCAAGAGGCGCTGCGCCAGGATGCGCTGTTTGCTACCGGTGTGCTGCATATGCAGGAGAAGGCCGAGTGGCCGCGCGGGGCCGCGGCCTTTGCCAGGCTGCGTAATTCGCTAGTGAAGGAGCATCCGCCGGGGGAAACCGAGCCAGCGGTACCGGCACCGCTCTTCTGGCCCGCCTTGCGCGGCGAGGTGGTGATTCTGCAGAGATTGAAGCGCGGCGAGGAAGCTGTGGGCCTGTTGCGGGCTTATCTGCCAACTTACCAGGGTGCGCCGGAGGATCTGCGGATGCAAGTTGAAGGCGGATAAGACATGCGGCGCTGGCTGAAATGGGCGGCTCTGAATTTCCTGAGCAAGGTCAAATGGGGGTGCTTCATACCGCTGGCGGTGATGATCGGCCGCCAGCGCAACCGTCATCAGGTGATTATGGCCTGGCTGGAAGGCGAGGTGAAGCTGGGCCCGCGGGTGGTGCTGTTCATGCATTTCGACGGGCGCGGCTTTGTGCGGCAACAGTTGCTCGATTATATGCAGGAGCTGAAGGAAAATGGCCGCGACGTCGTGTTCGTGACCAATTCTGAAAAACTGACCCCAGATGCACTGGAAAAGGTGAAGGCGCTGTGCGCCGCCGTGCTGGTGCGGCGCAATATCGGCTATGATTTCGGGGCCTGGGCGGATGCGCTGCATCATCTCGGCCTGCCGCGGGCGGATACACAGGAGATTATTTTCGCCAATGACAGCGTGTTTGGCCCACTGCTGCCGCTGGGCGATGTGCTGCGCCGGCTGAATTACGAAAAATCCGATATCTGGGGCCTGACGGAAAGCTGGCAGGTGCGCTACCACCTACAATCCTTCTTCCTAGCCTTTGGGCCGAAGGCGCTGCGCGCGGAGGCGTTTGCCAAGTTCTGGAACGCGGTGCGGCCGGTGCCGGCGAAAGCCTATATCGTACATAAATACGAGGTCGGCATTACGCAGGCGATGATGATGGGCGGTTTGAGCTGCAACGCGTTGTGGCCCTACGAGGCGTTGCTGCGGATGGTGGATAAAGCTGAACTGGACAAGCTAGTCGAGGCCGACGCCACGGAGCTTGGCCGGAACGATCCGGTGCAGATTACCCGCAAGCTACAGATTTTGAGGATTCGCGACGGTGCCGCGCAGCGCGTGCCCCTTAACCCAACCTCGGACCTCTGGCGGCAATTACTGCTGACCGGCTTTCCCTTCATCAAACGGGAATTGCTGCGCGACAACCCCAGCAAAGTGCAGGATTTGGGGGATTGGGGCGAGGTTGTGCGTGAGGCGCTGGGCGCGGACCCGGAGCAGATCCGCCAGGATCTGCGGTTGATGCTGAAAGGCAAGGCACCCTGATCCGGCTTGGCTCCCGCCTGGTCCTGGTTTTGCTGTGGAGCGTGGTGGCCGTTTGCGTGCAGGCCGTGCTGCTGGCCCTGCCAGGCCAAGGCAAGGTGTGGTTCGCACGCATCTTCTGGCGAGGTGTGGGGCGGATATTGGGTTTGCGCCTGCGTTTGCTTGGCCAATATGCCCGCCACCGGCCTACCTTATTTATCGCCAATCATTGCTCCTGGCTGGATATTGTGGCGCTGGGGGGAGCGGTGCCTGGCTGCTTCATCGCCAAAGCGGAAATCGCAAAATGGCCGGGAATCGGGCTTATCGCCAAGCTGGGGCGGAGTATTTTTGTCTCCCGCAGCCGTGATACGGTGGCGCGGGAGCAGAAAGTGTTAGAAAGGCGGTTGGAGCAGGGGGATAATATTATCCTGTTTCCCGAGGGCACCACCTCCGACGGAAACCGCGTTCTGCCCTTCGCAGCAGCCTTCCTTACTTTGGCGTTTGGCCCGGCGCGGCCCTGGGTGCAGCCGGTAACCATTGTTTATGACGAGCTGGACGGCCAGCAAATCCGCCGGGCGGACCGGCCAGAAATCGCCTGGTATGGCGGCATGGATTTGGCCCCGCATTTAAAACGCCTGTTGCGCCGCCGTGCTTTACGCGCGACCATTCTGTTCGGCGAGCCACTGCCACCGGGCAGTTACCCCAACCGCAAGGCGCTTGCTGCCGCGCTGGAGCAAATTATCAGCCAGAACGCCGCGGCGTTGCGGCAAGGCAGGGCATTACCCTCCGGCGGTGTGGTTCAAACGTGAATAACTGCCCGCTGCGCATTATGAGCTTCCGGTATTTCGCTTGATCTTGGCATGTCCGGCTTATATTCCTGTAGGCGCACAAGATAAGGCTTGGAAACGGCCATGATAATGAAGCGAGACGCAGCATAATGACGCGTAAAGACGTACCAGCCAAAAGACTGGCATTGCTTGCCCTGGTGGCGGCGCTGGCACTGCACGGGCATTTAGCCTTTGCCCAGAATGTGGCCGCGGACCCGACGGCAATTGCCAACAGCTATGTTGAGGCGCCGCATAACTGGCAGTTGTGGTTCCCCGCCGCCGCCAGCCCGATGCAGGCCAAAATCGACTGGCTCATGCAATATGTGCTGTGGATCATGCTAGGCGTGGTGGTGTTCGTAGCCGTGGTGATGGGTTATGCGATGTGGCGCTTCCGCGCCGGGCGGAATCCCAAACCCAGCACCACGACCCATAACACGCTGATCGAGGTGATCTGGATTGTCGTGCCTTGTATTATTCTGGCCATCGTTATCATTCCATCGATCAATCTGATCTATTACGAGGCCAATGACAGCGACCCGTATATGACCGTGACCGTGACCGGCCACCAATGGTACTGGGAATATAAATACGAATCCGTGCCCGGCCTGGATTATACGAGCTATATGGTGCCCGATAACGAGATTCAGCCCGGCGAAATCCGCCGGCTCTCGGTGGACCACCCGCTGGTGCTGCCGGTGGGTGAAAAAATCCGCTTCGTGATTACCAGCGCCGATGTGCTGCACGGGTTTTATCTGCCTTCGCTGGGCGTGCAGAAATACGCCATTCCAGGCACAAATCAGACAAGCTGGACCACAATCGAAAAACCCGGCACTTATTTTGGCCAATGCAACCAGATCTGCGGCCTGAACCATGACGCCATGCCCATCGAGATAAAGGCCGTGCCGTTGAATGATTATCTGGCCTGGACGAAGGAAGCGCTCGCCAATTACACGGATAATACCGTAAGCCAGCCGCTTTCGTCGCCGATGCCCCGTAACCAACTGGCCGACGCCACGCGCTGAGGAGCCGAACTATGTCCATTACCGCTGACGATCATGGCCTGCTTGCCCATGGCCATCATAAAAAAAGTTTCGTCTCACGCTGGTTGATGAGTACCAACCACAAGGATATCGGCACGCTTTACATCACCATGGCGTTCATCGGTGGCTGCTTTGGCGGCGTGCTCTCGATGATCATGCGCCAGCAATTGATGTACCCACATAATGACATCATCACCAATGGCGACACCTGGAATGCGATTGTCACCGCCCACGGGCTGATCATGATCTTCTGGTTCGTGATGCCAGCCTTGATCGGCGGCATGGGCAACTGGTTCGTGCCAATGATGATTGGCGCGCCAGACATGGCGTTCCCCCGCCTGAATAATATGAGCTTCTGGTTCCTCGCCTGTGGGTTCATCTTCGTGCTGCTGGGGCTGTTCCTAGATTCCGGCACCGGTGCGGGGTGGACGCTATATCCGCCATTGGACAACGCCCAATACTCTCCTGGCGTGGCGACTGATTTCTCGCTGTTCTCGCTGCATCTGGCGGGTATTTCCTCGCTGCTGGGCGCCATCAACTTCATCGCCACCATCCTGAACATGCGCGCTCCCGGCATGACCATGCATAAGATGCCGCTGTTCTGCTGGGCGATTCTGGTCACGGCGTTTTTGCTGCTGCTGGCCATTCCGGTTCTTGCTGGCGCTGTGACCATGCTCATCATGGACCGGAATTTCGGCACCTCGTTCTTCGAGCCTTCCGGCGGCGGCGACCCGGTGCTGTTCCAGCATCTGTTTTGGTTCTTCGGTCATCCGGAAGTTTACATTATGATTCTGCCGGCCTTCGGCATCATCAGCCATGTGGTTTCCACCTTCTCCAAGAAGCCAATCTTCGGTTATCTCGGCATGGCCTATGCCATGGTGATCATTGGGTTCGTAGGCTTTGTGGTCTGGGCGCACCATATGTTCGTTTCGGCCATCTCCACAGATTCCAAAATCTATTTCGAGGTGGCGACACTGGTGATTGCCGTACCCACCGGCATTAAGGTGTTTTCATGGATCGCGACGATGTGGGGCGGTTCCATCGAATTCAAAACGCCGATGCTCTGGGCGATCGGGTTCATCTTCCTGTTCGTTATCGGCGGGGCCACAGGCGTGGTGCTGGCCAATGCCGGGTTGGACCAGGAGCTGCATAACGACTACTTCCTGATCGCGCATTTCCATTATGTGCTTTCCATGGGGGCGGCGTTCGCCATTTTCGCCGGGTTCTATTTCTGGATCGGCAAGATGAGCGGCCACCAATACCCGGAATTCTGGGGGAAGGTGCATTTCTGGACCTTCTTCATCGGCGTTAACCTCACCTTCTTCCCGCAGCATTTCCTGGGCCTGGCCGGAATGCC
>JAGWIE010000086.1 GCA_028866445.1 Rhodospirillales bacterium
CTTGACATTCGGCGCTGCAAAGTGTGGAAGGCGCTTTCCATGCTGGTACGGAATAGGGGCGTAGCTCAATTGGCTAGAGCGCCGGTCTCCAAAACCGGAGGTTGAGAGTTCGAGACCCTCCGCCCCTGCCATCCCTTTCCAGCATCACGATTTTTTGGAGTTTGGACTGTCTTGGCGTTCAACGTGTTGAAATTCGCGCGCGAGGTTCGTACCGAGGCGTCCCGCGTCACCTGGCCCACGGGCAAGGAAACGGTACAGCTTACCGGCCTTGTGCTCGCCATGGTTGTCGCCGCTGCTCTGTTCTTCCTGGCGGTGGATGGAATTATCGGTGCCGCCATGCGCGCCATCTTCGGCGCCGGGGGTTAAGGAAAATTCAATGGCCAAACGTTGGTACGTTCTGCATGTTTATTCCGGTTTCGAGAAAAAAATCGCCCAGCAGGTAAAAGAGCAGGCGGAGCTGAAGGGCCTTGCCGATCATATCGGCGATATCGTGGTGCCGACCGAAGAGGTCACAGAGGTGCGCCGCGCCCAGAAAGTGAATACCGAGCGGAAGTTCTTCCCCGGCTATATCCTGCTGAATATGGATATGACGGACGACACTTGGCATCTGGTGAAGGATATCCCGCGCGTCACCGGGTTTTTGGGCAGCCGCAACAAGCCAAGCCCGATTACCAATGCCGAGGCCGAGCGCATTATGAAGCAGCAGCAGGAGGGGACCGAGACCCGCCGCCCAGCTGTTATCTTCGAGATAGGCGAGCAAGTACGTGTGGCGGATGGCCCGTTCACCAGCTTCAACGGCGTGGTGGAAGAAGTGGACGAGGACAAGGGCCGCGTGAAGGTCTCCGTCTCCATCTTTGGCCGCTCCACCCCGGTGGACCTCGAATATGCGCAGGTGGAGAAACTCTAACAGGGTTGCAATTCGCGAAAGCACCCTTATTTCAACTCCGGCATTTTCGTGAGATTTTTGCGTGTCGGATAATCAAGCATCTCCTCGCCGGCGCCGCCTTCTGGTTGGCGCCGGTATTGTTGTCGTCGTGCTCGCCCTGGGCATCTGGCTCATCAATTACCTGCTCGTGGGGCAATATTTTGTCAGCACGGACGATTCCTACCTCGCCGCCGATTCCAGCCTGACCGCCGCCAAGGTTTCCGGCTATGTCACCGCAGTGGCGGTAAATGAGAACCAGCCGGTGCAGCAAGGCCAGCTTCTGGCCAGGATTGACCCGCGAGACTATCAAAATGCGGTTGATGAGGCACAGGCCGGACTCTCCAGCGCCAGAGCCGAGATCGCAAATGACAAGGCGCTGCTTGCCCTGCAGCCATCCAAAATCGCTGCTGCCGCCGCCGCCGTGCAGGCAGACGAGGCCAGGCTTAGCTTTGCCGAGCAGAACCAGCGTCGCTACGCCAACCTTTCCGCCAAAGGTGCCAGCCCGGTGCAAAACACCGAGCAAGCCAACACAGACCTCAGCACCGCACAGGCTGGGCTGGCGGCTGACCAAGCCGGTTTGCAGGCGGCCCAACGGCAGGTAAATGTTTTGCAAGCCGGACTAGAGGGTGCAAAAGCCGCCGCCACCCGCGCCCAGGCACAGCTTGCTCAGGCCCAGCTCAACCTTGCTCACACCGCGATTCGCGCGCCGTTTGCCGGCATTGTCGGCAACAAAACCGTGGCGGTGGGGGATTACCTGCAACCTGGCACGCAAATCATGGCCATTGTGCCGCTCTCCCAGGTTTATGTGCTGGCCAATTACAAGGAAACCCAGATCACCCATCTCCGCCCCGGCCAGAGTGTGAACATAAGTGTTGATGGTTTTCCTGGCCTGAAGGTGCGTGGCCATGTGGACAGCATTTACCCCTCTTCCGGCCAGGAATTTGCGCTGCTGCCGCCGGATAACGCCACCGGCAACTTCACTAAAATCGTCCAGCGCGTGCCGGTTAAAATTTTGATCGACCTGACCAAAGCGCAAATTGGCAAGCTACGCCCCGGCATGTCCGTGGAAACGGATATCGATACGCGTCGCGGCAAATGAGCGACACGTCCGCGGAAGCCATTCCGCTCAAGAACAAGGTCGCCGTCGCGGGAGCGCTGCTGGGCGCTTTCATGGCGGTGCTGAACATACAGGTGGTGAACACCTCCTTACCGGACATTCAGGGTGGTATCGGCACCGGGCTGGATAATGGCGGTTGGATCTCCACCGCCTATCTTATTGGAGAGATCATCGTCATCCCGCTCTCCGGCTGGTTGATGGGCGTGTTTTCGCTCCGGCGCTATCTTATCAGCAATACCGTACTGTTCCTGGTCTTTTCCGCCGCCTGCGGGCTGGTTTCCACCTTCCCGGAAATGGTGGTGCTGCGCGCCATTCAGGGCTTCACCGGCGGCGTGCTCATCCCCCTGGCGCTGGTTTGCGTGATATTGCTGCTGCCACCGCGCGCGCGGCCGGTGGGCTTTTCAATGTTCGCGCTCACCGCCACCTTCGCCCCCGCCATCGGCCCCACCATCGGCGGCTGGATCACTGATGCTTACGGCTGGCGTTATATCTTCTTTCTCAACCTCATCCCCGGCGCGCTGATGCTCCCCGCCCTGCTCTGGGGCCTCAAGCCAGAGCCGATGCATCTGGACCGGCTCTGGCGTGGGGATTGGCTGGGCGTATTCACCATGGCGCTCGGGCTTGGTACGCTGCAAACCGTGCTGGAGGAAGGCAATAAGGATGACTGGTTCGGCTCCGCCTTCATCACCCGCCTGACCATTATTTCTGCCCTTTCCATGGCCCTGTTCTTTTATCAGGAGTTCCGGCCGGGCAATAAAGCTCCGCTGGTTAACCTTCGCCTATTCGGGCGCTGGAATTTTGGCTTCAGCTCAATCTCCAACTTCATGCTGGGCTTCGTGCTCTACGCGGCGGTCTATCTTATCCCGATTTATCTCGCCGAAGCCCATGGCTACAGTGCCCGGCAATCCGGTCTGGTCATGGCATGGATCGGCCTGCCGCAGCTTCTCATCATTCCGTGCATGCCCTGGCTGATGAAGCGGATCGACCCGCGCCGCCTGCTCTCGCTGGGCTTCCTGTTATTCTTCATCAGCCTGATGATGAATCTCAGCCTCGGCCCTAACGATAGCGGGCCGCAACTGCTCATCCCCAACCTTATCCGTGCCGTTGGCCAGGCCTTGGTGTTCCCGCCCATCACCATGATAGCAACCGCGGGCATTGCGCCCGAGGATGCAGGCTCGGCCTCCGCCTTGTTCAACATGCTGCGGAATCTCGGCGGAGCGGTTGGCATCGCCACAGTGGAAACCTTCGTTACCAACCGAGAGAAGTTTCATTCATTTATCATCAACCAGAATGTTAGCCTTCTGAACCCGGCGACGCGCGAAAGAATTGCTGCAATGCAGCAGTATTTTCAAACACACGGGCTAACCAATGCAGATAGCGCACGCCAACAGGCGATCATTCTTCTGGGCAAAACCCTAAAGCAACAGGCCAATTATTTCGCATATGGCGATGCGTTTGGATTGCTGGCCATGGGCATGTTAGTTGCCCTGCTTGCCTCGCTTTGCATCCGCCGCGTGGCCGGCAAAGCTGCCCCTGGCGGGCATTAACGCCTCCTACCGTTAGTTCCATTTAAGCTCTGCGCCCCTAACCCATTGCCCTTTGCATCCGGCTTTTTTTGGCGCTAGGGTTTTAAAAAAGGAGGAGATTCCAATGGCTCGGGTTGCACTGGTTACAGGCGGAACGCGCGGCATCGGGGCCGCCATCAGCATCGCACTGCAAAAAGCCGGGCGTCTCGTTATCGCCAGCTACGCGGGCAACACTGAAGCTGCAAAGGCATTCCAGCAAGAAACCGGGATCGAAACAGTTAAATTCGATGCCGGAATTTTCGACGAATGCGTCACCGCTGTAAACGATATTGCCACCCGCCACGGTGCCATTGAAATCCTGGTGAATAACGCCGGCATCACCCGCGACGCGGTACTGGGTAAAATGACCCGCGACATGTGGGATGCCGTGATTGATACCAATCTTGGCTCCTGCTTCAATCTTTGCAAAGCCACTTTCGATGGCATGAAGGGAAAGAAGTTTGGCCGTATCGTGAATATCGGCTCCATCAATGGCCAGGCCGGGCAATATGGCCAGGTGAATTATGCAGCCGCAAAATCCGGCATCCACGGCTTCACCAAGGCTCTGGCACAGGAAGGTGCGCGTAACGGCATTACCGTGAACGCCATTGCGCCCGGTTATGTGGATACGGACATGGTGCGTGCCGTGCCGCCAGATGTGCTGGAGAAAATCGTCTCCAGAATTCCGCGCGGGCGGCTTGGCAAGGCGGAGGACATCGCCCGTGGCGTGGTGTTTCTTACCGGCGACGAAGCGGACTTCATCACCGGCTCAACGCTTTCCATCAATGGCGGACAACACATGTACTAGTACCAAGCCAATTTGACTTAGTTCTTATGGTTTGGTCCTTCGCTATCCGCCGGCAAAATTTTGACGGCAAAACATGTCAAAATTTTCATTAAAAAAAGCCATATCCGTTAGTCGCGCCCCATTTGTAAGGGCGGTTCGGAAGTTTGGTACCCCAGCAAACTCTGCTCAATCTGGCGAAGGCGCAGCTCAACATCCGCTTTGCTTTCTCCCGTGTCAGGCACAATTTTCCCCGATACCAGGAGCTTATACTCCAATAGCAACGCCTCCCTTCTGGAACTGGTTCGGATTACACTTGCCATTATACCAAATCGTAACACTTTTAACGTGTAATCAGCAATTGTTTATTGCCCATTTGTTACCTCCGTAAACCTAATCTTAAAGGTGGAGGCAGGAGACTTTATGTTCATGTCAAAATTAGAATAGCTTCATTACCGTCAAATAAAATCATTTTTGATATGTTTACAGCCGCATATTGATCAAGAAGCCGTATCCACCAGCACAATTTCGCTATCCTGCAGGGCGTGGATTGTCAGCGTCTCAACGTCTTTAACCGCGACGCCATCGCGGGCGGCAACCCTCACGCCATCAATCTCCACTTCGCCAGCAGCTGGCACCAGATATGCGAGGCGCTCCCGGCCAAGCGTATAACTCACGGCCTCACCAGCCCGCAGCGTGGCACCCAGCACCCTTGCCGGGGTGCGCAATGGCAGCGCACCATCCTCACCATAACCCGAGGCCAACGGCACGAATTGTCCGGCACGCTCACCTTTAGGGAATGGCCTGGCACCCCAACGCGGGGCCTCACCCTGGTGTTCCGGGATGATCCATATCTGAAATATCTGGGTCTCGCCGGGTTCCAAATTATATTCGCTATGGCGAATGCCGGTTCCTGCGGACATAATCTGCACATCCCCAGCCTCGGTGCGGCCTTTATTCCCAAGGTTATCTTCATGCGTGATTGCCCCTTTACGGACATAGGTGATAATTTCCATGTCCCGGTGAGAATGCGGCGGAAAGCCTGTGCCAGGAGCAATACTGTCATCGTTCCATACCAGCAGCCGCCCCCAACCCAGGCGCGAGGGGTCATGGTAATTGGCGAAGGAAAAATGGTGCCTGGCTTTCAGCCAGCCATGGTCCGCACCGCCTAGTTCAGCAAATGGCCTCAGTTCAATCATCGGAATATATCCTCGGCAAAAATCCGGTCCGCCGCTAAGATAAACACCCAAAAAGACATTGAAACAGAAACAATAGAAACATACCGTTTCTAAAAATACCAAGTTCAGGCAGTTGCCAGTATCACCCCACCAGCAGCACTCACCGCCACCACCAGCAACGGCGGCGCTTTCCAAACCGTCAGCAGTACAAAGCCAAACAACGCGATGCCGAAATCGCCAGGCGTCTTTACGGCACTCATCCAAACCGGGTTGTAGAGTGCGGCCCCCAGCAACCCAACCACGGCGGCGTTCACGCCGCGCATCGCCGCCTGCGCCCAAAGGCGGCCGCGCAAACCATGCCAAAATGGCAGCGCACCGTTGAGAACGAGCAAACCAGGCAAAAATATTCCCGCCAACCCCAGCGCCGCCCCCATCACACCATGCGGTGCCGGGCGCGCCACCGCACCAAGATATGCCGCGAAGGTAAAAAGCGGGCCTGGCAAAGCCTGCGCCAGTCCGTACCCGGCGAGAAAGCTGTTATTGCTCACCCAGCCAGGGGTAACAAACGCGCCGCGCAGCAATGGCAGCACCACATGGCCGCCGCCGAATACCAACGCGCCAGAGCGGTAAAACGCATCAAACAGAGCAAGAGCGGCGCT
>JAGWIE010000087.1 GCA_028866445.1 Rhodospirillales bacterium
TCGGGGTTCAGGGAAAGGGCGAGCTTGTCGATCTGCGCGGAGATGCGCCCCACATCGCGGCCATCTCTCACCGCCAGCCAGAACTGTACCTCGGCATGGCCAAAAAACGGGTTTTTCGGTCCTAGCGCCTCTTCACGCTCCATATGCAAGGGCGCGATGTACGCGGGGTCGTCCTTGTGCAAGCGCTCCGGCAGCAAAATGAAGCGCTTTAAAAGTGCTTTGCCGGCAACAGGGATAATCTGAATACCGCTCATTGGATCGCTGGCTCCTGCGTCGCCCCGGGAGGTCTGTCTCGTGGGGGTGTGCCGGTAAGTTCCATCACCCAGGGGTAACGTTTTGCCTGCTCAATGTCGTAGCCCAGATTAAACACAGTCGGGCTTTTCGGGCAGTCCTTCGGGTTGGCAACGTAGGAGTTGAACAGCTCATCTGCCAGAAAGGACACAATGCCGTAATTCACGTTTTCGTTCTGGAAATGGTGCAGCAAATGGTCCCGCTTCAACTTCTGCACAAGGCGGTTTTTCGGCTTGTAGTTGAGATGCTGGATGCAGTGGCAAAACTCATACACGCAGGTTGTAACAAGTGCCGTGCAGAACCCGGCGGCCATGCCTGTCCATCCCGCCAGCTCATAGCCCACCGGCAAAGTGATGAGCAGCATGGTGGGAATGGTGTTCAGCGGCGCGCCAAACAGCACTTCCAGCTTATGCGGGTCCTGATGATGGTCAAAATGAATGCGCTTCCACAGCCCGGCGGTCCAGCGCATCCGGTAAAGCCAGCGCCCATGCAGCACGAAGCGGTGCAACCCGTACCAAACCACCGGATAAACCAACAGCACCGCCACGGCGGGCACCACAATCTGCTGCCAATGCCAGGCGGTGAGCAGCGCATAGGCACCAGAGGCCACAGCCAGGGCAGCATAAAGGCTGATCGCAGGGTAAGTGAGGTAGGCAGACCAGAGCTCGGCCAGCGTCATCTTTCCCAGATCATACGAACGGCCATGCCAGGCCCGGCCCCAAACAAGTTTTTTCGCCATGCCCTGTACCGCTCACGCTCCGGGAAGTGATTGGAAACCGGAGAAAAACCCGGTGTTAACTGCTTTGCGTGCATAGCATGGTGGCCGAAGCGCTGGCAAACCTCAACCGCCCGGCACCCAGATGGCGAGGCTGGGGCGGGCCAGAATCAGCCGGTCATGCTGTTTCAACGCGGCCAGAAATCCTGGCGGATACAGCATATGGCGCGGCGGCTCAGGCAGATCCGTGGTGCCAATTTCCACGGCACGCAAGCTGCCGTTTTGAAGCATTGCGGTGATTGTGCCGGGGGAAAACCGGCCAAGCCGTATCTGGCTTTCCACGAAATAGGGCGAGAACGCCGAAACATGGCCTGAGCGTGCGCAGAGCAGGAGGTTTTCGCACACCACCGGCCCTTGCACGGCCTTCAAAGCCGCCACGCCCGCCGCGAAGTCTGTTCGCGCCTGGGGCAAGGCCTGGTCCTCGCGCAATGCCGCGATGAAATGCGCCGGTGCCCAGACCAGCGGAAACAGCAGCAGCAAAGCCCTCCAGGGTTGTGCCGCCTCCGCGCATCCCGCCACGGCCAGAACCACGTTCAGCAGCACCGCCTCGAAAAACACGTTACGGCCCACGCCATCCCCGCCCGCGAAGGCAAAACCCAGCGCGTTGGCAGCAAGCCAGGCGAGAATGAACGGCTGCGCCCGCGCATCGGCCCGGTGGCGCCAGCACCAAAGCCCGGCCAGCACCAAGGCGGGCAGAAACACCAGCAAATAATCCCCGCCCTGAGAACCAAAATCCCGCCAGATAAAGGCGCGTGGGGCGAGCAAATTGGCGAAGAAAAACGGCCCGTCGCGGCGAAAGGTAAGCCATAGCAGCAAGCCGCAGCCCAAAGCCCCGGCGAGCAGCCAGTTAAACAAATCCCGCCAGCGCTTTTGCAAAACAAGCGACAACCCGGCCCCGATGGGCAGTGCGATGAGAGATTGCTTGATGAACAGCGCCACCACGAACAGATACGCCGAAAGCCGCAGTGCAAATGTGCCGCCGCGCGCAAAAGCGTAAAACCCCGCTGCCTCGAACACCATGCCGAAGAGTTGCGGGTCATCTATCGCCACACGGTTGGGCATCCAGATTGCGAGCCAGAGCACGAACAAAACGCCGGTGAACGGCGCGGCGTAATGGCGGGTGGTGAAAAGCCGGGCCAGCGCGCCAGCCAAACCACCCAGCGCAAGCAATGAAACCAGGGCCAGGCCGCGCCCGGCAAAAAGTGGGTCAATGCCCAGCGTGGCAAGCCCGCCCAGCAGATGGAAGGAGAGAAACGGATAATTGGTGAAATCCAGCCCCGGCGGTGCGCCGTAAAGCGGCACATCATGCGCCGCCATCATGGCGCGCATCACGTTCCAGCCTTCATCCGAATCAAACTGCACCGGGGCCAAAGCGCGCCAGAGCAAGGGCAGGCAAAACAGAAGCGTTAATAAGCCCAGCAAAAAAACGGGGCGTTTCCAGGATGAGAGTAACATGGCACCGCCTTTTGCAGCTTTCGTCGCACCAGCCCAGCAAAAAATACAAAACTGGACGGCGGCGGGTAACCGCCTATGATCTGGCAAACGACGAGGAGCGTGAAGATGCGAACAATCTACAGCGCCGACCATCTACTGCACCAAAGCCCAGGCGAGTTGATCTATGGGGAATTCGTGCCCGCTTTCGAGAAACCGGAACGCGCCGAGTTGGTGCTGAAGCGCGTGAATGAGGTGAGGCTTGGCGAGGTGATTGCGCCCGAGGCGTTCCCGCTGGAGCCTATCACCCGCATCCATGCGCCAGGGCTGGTGGCATTGCTGCAAACCGCGCATCAGGAATGGCTGGGCCTGGGGCGCAGCGGTGCCGCTTACCCCTATAGCTGGCCAACCCGAGGGACGCGCACGGACAGGGTACCGCAAAATCTGGAGGGCCGCCTCGGCTTTTACAGCTTTGACTGCGGCACGCCGATTACCGCCACCACCTGGCAGGCGGTGAAAGCCTCGGCGGATGTCGCCCTCACCGGCGCGAAGCTGCTCAATGCCGGGGAGGAAGCGGTGTTCTCGCTCTGCCGCCCGCCGGGCCACCATGCGGGCTCAGACCATTATGGCGGCTATTGCTTCCTCAACAACGCGGCCATCGCGGCGCAAAAGCTGCGCGATGACGGTGCCCGGCGCGTCGCCATTCTCGATATCGATTACCACCATGGCAACGGCACCCAGCAGATTTTCTATGGCCGAGACGATGTGCTGTTTGTTTCGTTGCATGGCCACCCAGACCAGGAATACCCCTATATGCTCGGCTTTGAGGATGAGCCGGGCATTGGGCGCGGCGAGGGGTTCAACCTGAATTTGCCGCTGCCATGGGGCACGCAATGGCCTGCTTACGAAGCCGCCCTCACCGCTGGGCTGGACCGCATCCGGGCTTACGCGCCAGAGGCGGTTATTGTGTCACTCGGCGTTGACACCTTCAAGGATGACCCGATCTCCCAGTTCAAACTCGACCACGAACATTTCACCCGGATGGGGGAGATGATCCGCACCCTGGGCAAGCCAACGCTGTTCGTGATGGAAGGCGGCTATGCCGTGGCTGAAATCGGCATCAACGCGGTGAATGTGCTCACCGGGTTCGAGGGCAAATGAAAAAACGGCCCGGGCAATGCCGGGCCGTAAAGTTTGAAAAATTGCGGTTCTTATGCCGCGAATTGATTCATGGTGTTGTGCACGCCGCCGGCCTTCAGCGCTGCCTCGCCTGCAAAATATTCCTTATGCGTGTCGCCAATATCCGAGCCTGACATGTTCTGGTGTTTCACGCAGGCAATGCCCTCGCGGATTTCCTTGCGCTGCACACCCGCCACATAGCCCAGCATACCCATCTCGCCGAAATAATCCCTGGCCAGATTATCGGTGGAAAGGGCGGCAGTGTGGTAGGTTGGCAGGGTGATGAGATGATGGAACACCCCGGCGCGCTTTGCCGCATCGCGCTGGAAGGTACGGATTTTTTCATCCGCCATCCGGCCGAGCTCGGTTTCGTCGTATTTCACGCTCATCAGTTTCGCACGGTCATAGGCGGAAACATCATGTCCCTGCTCCTGCATCGCATCGAACACCTGCTGGCGGAAATTTAGCGTCCAGTTGAAAGAAGGCGAATTGTTGTAAGCAAGCTTCGCACTTGGCCATACTTGCCGGATACGATCCACCATCGAGGCCACCTGCTCGATATGCGGCTTCTCGGTTTCAATCCACAGCAAATCCGCACCGTTATTCAGCGCGTTGATACAGTCCAGCACGCAGCGGTCGACCCCCGTGCCGGGGCGGAACTGGAAGAGGTTGGAGGCCAGGCGCTTGGGGCGCAGCAGCTTGCCATTTCGCGTGATCAGCACATCGCCATTGCCGATCTGGCTCGGCTCAACCTCATCACAATCCAGGAAGGAATTATACTGGTCGCCAATGTCGCCAGGCTCTCTTGAATACGCAATCTGCTTGGTCAGGCCCGCACCCAAACTATCTGTTCGGCAGACGATCACGCCATCATCCACCCCCAGCTCCATGAAAGCATAACGCAGCGCACGGATTTTCGCGGTGAACTCATCATGCGGCACGGTTACCTTGCCATCTTGATGGCCGCATTGCTTTTCGTCAGAGACCTGGTTCTCGATCTGCAACGCGCCAGCGCCGGCCTCGATCATTTTCTTGGCCAGCAGATAGGTGGCTTCTGCATTGCCAAACCCTGCATCGATATCCGCGATGATGGGGACAACATGGGTTTCAAAATTATCGATCTTGTTTTGCAATTCTTTCTGCTTCGCCAGGTCGCCCGCAGCGCGGGCTGCATCCAGCTCCTGAAACAAGCCGCCCAGCTCCCGCGCATCGGCCTGGCGCAAAAACGTGTAAATCTCCGCGATCAAAGCCGGCACAGAGGTTTTCTCGTGCATGGACTGGTCCGGCAGCGGCCCGAATTCGGAGCGCATGGCCGCAATCATCCAGCCGGAGAGATAGATGTAACGCCCCTTGGTGGTGCCGAAATGCTTCTTCACCGAAATCATCTGCTGCTGCGCGATAAACCCGTGCCAGCAGCCGAGGGACTGTGTGTAATGCGCCGGGTCCGCATCATATGCCGCCATGTCCTGCCGCAGGGTTTTCGCGGTGTAGCGGGCAATGTCCAGCCCGGTTTGGAAGCGATTCTGCAACCGCATCCGGGAAACAGCCTCGGGGGAAATGCCCTCCCAGGTGCCACCCTTGGCGGCAATGAGATCGCTCGTGCTACGCAGACTGTCTTGGTACGACATTGGGAGGCTCCGCAAAAAATTATGGCGCTTGCGGTAATCCCCTTACGCCCAAAACCCAGGCGGCTTAGATTATTTTGTGAAAATACCAGGTAAATACGTTAACATGTATACCAACTTCGCTGGTGCAGTGTAAATGTTTTACAAATCGCCGATTATTACTCGAAACCCGAGAGCTCCCCTGGACTGTTGAGGTTCGCAAAGGGGTCGTGCGGGCTTGTAAAAGCCACCTGCCTGGCGCCGCACAGGGTTAGTGCATCGCGCACCTTAAATTTCACGTCCCGGCGCAGGAAATTCTCCAACTCTTTGCGGAAAGCAACCGGCCAGAGTGCCGCCAGGTGGTGCTGCCGCCCTGCGTAAACCGCCACCGCCGGGCCGGGGGAAAGCTCTGCCGCCAGGTCCAGCGGAAAAAAAGGTGTGTCCACCGGCATGGTGAGCAGAAACTCCACCCCGGCAGCTTCCGCCCAGACCAGCCCCGCAGCCACCCCCGCCAAAGGCCCACAGGCGGCAAATTCCGCTGCATCCGCCAGCACAGGCAGGCTGTAAGCCGCGAAACGCGTAGGCTCGCCATTGGCGCTGATGGCGATGGGAGATGCCTGGGGCCGCAACCTTTCCAGCACATGTTCGATAAGCGGGCGGCCGTTAAGGCGCACGAACGCTTTATCCGCCCCGCCGAACCGCGTGGCCTTGCCACCGGCCAGAATCAGCGCCGCGATGCTCATTTTAATGAAATACCGTGGGACGAAAAGAGGGGATTTCCTTCGGAAATCCCCTGGGGCGAACGACGGGGATTGAACCCGCGACAACCGGTACCACAAACCGGCGCTCTACCAACTGAGCTACGTCCGCCATCCAGGGTATGGCGTCCTAACGCGGTCACGCCAGCGCCGTCAATGGTCTTGCCGCCACCCAGCCCTC
>JAGWIE010000088.1 GCA_028866445.1 Rhodospirillales bacterium
AATGCCAATGGGCATTCCGCCAGCTCCATCATCACCGAAGGGGCAGTAAGCTTCGCCAACGCAATGCTCTCGCTGGACAGCACCGGCGGCATCACCCAGACCGGCACCCTTACCGGCACCACTCTCGATTTCAACGCCGCCAGCATGGCCCTGAATGGGCTGGTAAATGCCAGCCTGCTCAACCTCTCCGCCAGCTCGGCTATCACCCAGGCCACCTCCGGCGCATTAAACACCGCAACACTCTCCGGCAGCGGCAGCAATATTCTGCTGGGCGGGGCCAACACCATCAGCACCCTCAACGCCCTCTCCGCCACCAGCACCATCAACCTGCAAGACACCGCCGCACTGAACGTGAACGGCGCGGTTTCAGCCGGCAGCAGCCTGGCACTTTCCGCCCCCGGCCTCACGCTGGCAAACACCCTCAGCGCCGGGCATATCAACCTCGCGGCTGACAGCATCACCGATAATGGCGGGGCGGTGAACGCGGCGGGCGGCATTGTAAGCATCGCGCCTCGCACCACTGGCCTTGCCGTGGACCTTGGCGGCAACGCGGCAGGGCTGGACCTTTCAGGCACGCTGCTGGGAGCCATCCATGCTGCGGCGCTGGACATTTCCACCGCAGGGAGCATCATCGCCGATGGCTCAGCCAGCATTGCGGCAACGCTGCTTTCTCTCTCCGGCACCGGCATAACCTTTGCGGGTACGCTGGATGTGCCGGGCACGCTCGCCCTTGCCAGCGGCGCTGGCGTTACCGCCACCTCCGCCAACCACCTTACCGCGGGCAGCTTGCTGGCGGGCGGGGCGATTGCCGGCAGTGTTAATCTCAGCCAGGGCAGCAACAGCATCGGCACGCTGGGCAGCCTCACGCTTAACGGCGGCAGCCTCACCCTGGCCGATGCCACGGCGCTGGCGGTAAACGGGCCTATTTCGGCCAGCGCCGTCGGCCTCACCGGCACCAGTATCACGCTGAACGCGCCGGTGCGCACCGGCACCCTGACGCTTGCCGCCAGCAATGGGGTGAATGAAACCGGCGGTGGGCTGAGCGTAACCACGCTCACCGGCAGCGTCTCCGGCAATGCCATCCTGAATGGCGGCGCCAATAATATCAGCACGCTGGCGAATTTCACTGATAATGGCGCGCTGACCCTGGCTGATAACGTAGCCCTCACGCAGGCGGGCAGCCTTGCCGCCACCAATGCCACGTTCAGCGCCGCCGGGCTGAACTTCACCGGCAACGTTACCACCCCTGGCACGCTGGAAGTGGGCAGCTCCAACGGCGTTTCGCAAAGCGGCGGCACCATAAACGCCGCCGTGCTGAGCAGCACCGGTGCAGTAAATGGCAATATCGTGATGACGCAGGCGGGCGACAAATTCCCCGATGTGCAGAACCTCGCCGCGACCGGCACGATCGACCTCGCCTCCAGCATCGGGCTGAGCCAGACCGGCCAGCTCTCCGCCAGCGCCGTGACATTCACAGCCCCCAGCTTCGCGTTGAACGGCACACTCAGCGCCTCCGGCGCGTTGCAACTGAATGGCGGCGGCGCCAGCGAGGGTGCTGGCGGCGTGATTGATGCGGCGCTGCTGACCACCGGAGGCCGTGCACTTGCTGGCGATGCGGTGTTTAACAACGGCGCCAACAACATCGCCGCCCTCGGCAATTTCAACGCCAATGGCGGGCTCACCCTGGCTGATGGCGAGGCGCTCGCCATCAGCGGGCCGGTCTCTTTGAGTGGCACTCTGGCCTTGGTGGATTCCGGCAACATCACCCAGACCGCGGGCAGCATCACCGCCGCCGCATTAACCAGCGATGGCGGCACCATCGGTGGCAGCGCCACATTCGGGCAGGCGGGCAACGCCATCCCCGTGCTGGGGGCTTTTGCCACCAGGGGTAATTTGCTGCTGAACACCAGCGCAGCGCTCACCGTGGCGGGCAATGTGAACACCGGCGGCACGCTCAGCCTTGATAGCGGCGGAGCCATCAGCCAGAGCAACGGGGTGTTAACAGCCGCGCGATTCAACGCCAGCGGCACAAATATCGATCTCAGCGGCACCAATATCGGGACGCTGGGCGATGTTACCGCGGCCAGCA
This sequence comes from Rhodospirillales bacterium, assembly GCA_028866445.1. Lineage (GTDB taxonomy): Bacteria > Pseudomonadota > Alphaproteobacteria > Acetobacterales > Acetobacteraceae > Acidocella. Next base: position 2,090 of record JAGWIE010000088.1, read on the forward strand.
ATGTAAACATCGCCAATGTGGGCGGGCTGGCCGGTACGCTCACGGCGCAGAACGCCACGCTGGGCTCAAACGGCGGCTTCACCGCCAGCGGCAGCGCGCGTATTGCCGACGCCCTCTACCTCACCGCCGCAGGGGCGGTGAACCAGACCCGCGGGAACATCAGCGCCGCCACAGCCACGATCACAGCACCTTCCATCACGCTCTCGGGCACCACGAATATCCGCAATGAGCTGAATCTGCGGGCCAGGGGGAACATCATCCACGAATCCGGTGCTTTGAATGCCGGAACGCTTTCCGGCACGGCCGGGCAGCTTGCTGAATTCGGCGGCGCAACGGATATCGGCACGCTCGGCAGCTTCATGATGGCTGACAGCGTGTTCATGCTGACTAACGATGCGCCGCTGACCATTATTGGGCCGGTGGTGGCCAATGCGGTGAGCATCACCGCCGCCGGAGCAATGATTCTGGATGGCAGCGCCGGTGGCGGGTTGTACTTAAGCGGCAGCACCATCACCGGCACACCCCTCCAGCCCCGCAATGGTGTGGATTCGATTCTGGCCGTAACCGGCGGCGAACCCTCGATCACTCAAATCGGCACCTTCAACGTCGATGCCGGGCCGAACGCGGCCAAGTATCTGGGCAATGCCAACCCCCAGGCGACATTGTTCATGAGCCTCGCCAATAGCGGCAACATCGCGCTGGCTCCGGCACCGGGCGTATTGGCTGCACCCAATACCGACCTTGTGCTCGCGGCGGGTACAGGCGGGGCGGTAAGCGGCAATATAAGCGTGCTGCGTTTGCTTGTGCTGAGCGCGCAATCCGTGGAGATGACCGGCTCCATCGGCTCCGTCACCGGGCCAACAGCGGCGGGCAAGGGCACTGCTTTTCCCTTCCCGCAACCCGGCTACAGGTTCAATACCTGCCCCATCGGCTCGGTTAACTGCACCATTCTGCCCATTGAAGGGCTCCCGCAGGCCAACCCGCTGGAAAACTTCAATCTTTCACCCCGCAAACGACGGCGGTTGGATAAAAACGTGACGCTGCCCGGCATCGCCGCGCGGGATTTTTAAGGGGTGGCCATGAGCAATCGAGGTTTCACCCGCGCACCGGTCGCTCTGGCGCTGCTACTCGCCCTGGGGCTGGGGAGCTGCGCGAAGCCGCCCGCCAGCGCCTACGACCAGGCACAGGTTAGCACCGGGGAGGGTGTGCCCGTTGGCCAGAACAGCGCCGGGGAAAGCTGCACGCTGCAACGCATTGGCGGCCGTGCTGATATTTATTGCGGCAGTTGGGACCAGCCGAGTGCCCATGTGCAGGCTGGGGGTGCCGCTAATGCCGGGCAGCTTGCGGCGCTGGCCACCAGCAGCCCCTGGCGCGCCGGGCTGGATGCCGCCTATGCCTGCGACGCACCGCAACCCGCGCAGATTCTGGATGGCGTGCCCGCCGAAATCCTGCCCTGCACACAACGTTTTGGCGGCTGGCCCTATGTGGCAGTGGCCGCTGAAATTGACGGTGCGGTGTATTACGCCGATGGCGTGCAGCCCGCCTTGCCCGCCATGCAACGTGCCATCGGTATCCTCAGCGGAAGGCTCTCCGCCCAGGCGGCGGGGCAGGCGGTGGTTGCGGGCTCCGACCAGCTTTTGGCCCAACGTTTGGCCGCGCACGCATTCAGCTCCGGCGATGTCGGCCAGTATGAAGCGCTGATGACCCTGGGTGCCAAAGCCAACCAAGGCGAGGATTTTCCCACAGCGGTGATTGCCTACCGGGCCGCACTGGCGCTGCAACAGAAAAAGCTGGGCGCGGACAACCCCGGCACAGTGGTGCCCATGCTGGCGCTCGCGCTCAACCTTTCAGATCAGGGGCTATACCCCGAGGCGCAGGCCCAGTTTGCCGCCGCCGCCAGGCTGGCCCCGCGCGCCAGCGACCCCACGGCACCCGCCACCTTGTTCTATGATGAGGCGCTGGACCAGCTGAACCAGGGACATAACCAGCAGGCTATCGCGCTGCTTGGGCAGTCTCGCCAGCTTTACGCGGCATTGGTGCCGCCGGAATTGTTGCAACCCCAGCCTGACACCACCCGCGGCAACGCGCTGTTCGCAATAAGCGCACCGGCTGGCGCGGATACGCTGATGGCCTCGCAGATGACGCTGAACAGCCCGGTGACGCAGGCGGCACTGCTCGGCGTTATTGAAACCTGGCGCTACCAGGCACTGGCGTTGGATAATCTGGGTAATGAAACAGGCAGCCGCCAGGCCATTGCCACCGCCAAGCGCATTGCTGATGATAACGGGCTGCAACCCCCCGCGCTGGACGCCAGGCTGGACCGGACGGGTGCGACGCTGGCCGCTGCAAACGGCGAACCCCTCACCGCGGCGCAAGACCTCGCCAGCGCCACGGCGGATTTTAATGATTCGTTGCCCGGCACACGCCCGGTGGCGGAAACGGCTTTGTTGCGTGGCGCGGCCCTGGCCCAGGGCGGGGACGAGCAAAGCGCGCTGGCGGCCTGCCGGAGCGGCGTGGCGCTGTTACGCACGCTGCGGCTTGGCAGCACCGCAGCGCTTATAGGCCCGTGTTTGGGCGTGTATGCCAACGCGGCCGCCGCCAACCCCGCCCAGGCCGCCGCGCTGCACGGCGAGATGTTTGAGGCGGCCGAGCTGACCCAGGGCAGCGTTACGGCGCAGGAAATTGCCCAGGCGGCGGCGCGGCTTTCCTCCAGTGCGGCCAACCCGAAAGTGGCGGCGGCCATCCGTGCCCAGCAGGACGCGCAACGCCAGCTTGAAAGCCTTTACCAGCAGCGCGACCAGGCGGCGCACGTGGCCAATAATGGTGCCGCGCTGGCCACGCTGGACAAGCAGATTGCCGCCGCCAATGCCACGCTGCAACAGGCGGGACTTGCGGAGCAGGCCGCAGCGCCCAATTACGGCCAGCTTGTGCAGCAGGTGGTACCCGCCGCCGAGGTGCTGAAACTGCTGCAGCCGGATGAGGCATTTCTTGGCATCACCACCACCCCCTCCGGAAGCTGGATGTTCTTCCTGCATGGCGGCCAGGTGGCCGTGGCACGCTCAGATGTGAACGAAACTGGCATGGCCGGGCTGGTGAAGGCCGTGCGCGCCAGCATCGAGCCCGGTGATAACGGCCTGCCGCCTTTCGACTTGACGGACGCGGCAAAGATCTACGCCGCCACGCTGGGGCCGTTCGCGGCACAGATGGCGGAGGTGCACAGCCTTGTCGTCGCCCCATCCGGCGCGCTGCTGGCGCTGCCATTCTCGCTGCTGCCCACCGGCCCCGCCAGCGTGGATAATCTTGCCGCCGCACCCTGGCTGATTAGCAAAACCACCCTCGCTTATGTGCCCGCAGCGGCGAATTTCGTTTCATTGCGGCGTGCGCAGGGCACTTCCGCCGCGAAGCAGCCTTGGTTTGGCTTTGGCGACTTCCAGCCCGTTACGCTGGCGCAAGCCCAGGCAACCTATAACACCGCCGCCTGCCCGGAGAGTGCCGCGGAGTTCGCAGCACTGCCCCAACTGCCCTATGCCAGACTGGAATTGCAGGCGGGTGCGGCGGTGTTCGGCGCCGGGCCGCAGGATGAGCTGCTAGGGGCGGGCTTCACCGTGCCAGATGTGGAGCGCGCGGATTTGAAGAATTTCCAGATTTTGCATTTCGCCACCCATGCGCTGCTGCCGACGGACCTGCCCTGCCAGGCGGAACCGGCCATCGTTACCTCGGCGCCTGCTGGTGCCGCCTCAGCCAATGATGCGCTGCTGACCACCAGCGATGTAACCGGGCTGAAGCTGGATGCAAATCTCGTGGTGCTTTCCGCCTGCAACACCGGCGGCGGCGAGGCGGGCGGCGAAGCGCTCTCCGGCCTTGCGCGCAGCTTCTTCTACGCTGGCGCGCGCGCGATGATGGTGACGCAATGGTCAGTGAACGATCAGGTATCGGCTTATCTGGTCGCGGATACGCTTTCGCGCCTGCACGCGGGCAATGCGGGCGGGGCGGCGGGCAGCTTGCGGGCGGCGCAGCTTGCCCTCATCGGCGGGGCGGGCAAGGGCTTTCCGGCAAGCATCGCGGACCCATTTTATTGGGCCGCCTTCACGGTTATTGGCGATGGCGGCGCTGAG
>JAGWIE010000089.1 GCA_028866445.1 Rhodospirillales bacterium
ATGGTTTGGGCAGCACTTTGGCTAAGCTGCGTTGGCGCGCCACTGAGATGAGAGCCCAGCGCGTAACCCGCCGCCACGGCCAGCAGGCAAAACACCACTGAGATAACGATGTTCAACATGGCCCGGCCCACGGCGCCGCCACGCAACAGGTCTAGTGTTTGCAAGCTGAAGGAGGAAAACGTGGTGAAACCGCCGCAAATGCCGACCATGAAGAAAATACGAGCGGATTCAGGTGCCGGAAACCGGCCATGGCTCAGCGTGAGCGAGCCAAAAAACCCAATGGCGAATGAGCCGAGGATGTTGATGATGATGGTGCCAATCGGCAAATCGCGGCTGACAGAAACTGCGGCTATCGCCAGCCAATACCGTCCGACACTGCCGATGGCGCCGCCGAGAGCAACGAGAAGAGTTTGAAACATTCACCAATCTCCTTCCAATAAGGCGGGACCTAAGCAAACAGCTCCCGCAGTGCATAACGCCTGCAGGAGTCATCAGCTCCCCGGAGGAGCGGTTTTGGGGGACTCCATCCCCGTGCCGTTAGCTTAAGCCATGGCAGGCTTGGTATTCAAGCCTACTGGCCGGAATCCTTGGCCGCGAGCGCGCCGATGGCGGACCAGTCCAGCTTTTCTCCGCCTTGGGCCAGCAGGGTAAGAAAACGGTCTCGCAACAAGCTGGCGATTGGCAGCGGCACGTTCAGCGCCTCGGCCGCGGCGAGCACGAGGCGGATGTCTTTCTGGCCGAGCGGGGCGGCAAACCCGGCGGGCTCGAACTTCCGCTCCACCAGCAATTGCCCATAGGTTTTGTAAACCGGAGCGTTGAACAGGGTGGAGGTGAGCAGCTCCAGATAGGCTTTTTCATCCACCCCGCCTTTGGCCACCAGCGCCAATGCCTCGCCCAGCGATTCGATAACCGAGGCGATAAGGAAATTGCCGCTCAGCTTCACGAGGTTGGCGCGGGAGGGCGTGGCGCTGAGTACAAATACCCTCTGGCCAATGGCCTCAAAAAGCGGCTGCACGCGCGCGAGATCTGCTTCTGCCCCTGCGGCGGCGATGAACAACTTGGCCGCGGCGGCGGCATCCGGCCGGCCAAAAACCGGAGCCGAAACGAATTTTTGCCCGGCTTTTTCATGTGCGGTTTGCAGCGCCTCAGCCGTGGCGACGCTGATGGTGCTGGAGGACACGTGGATGGCGCCTTTTGGCAGATGTGCCAGAACACCATCCCGCCCCTGCATCGCGCTCTCAAGTGCAGCATCGTTGGCAAGCATGGTGAACACCACATCCTTGCCAGCGGCGGCCTGGCCAGGTGTGGCGGCAATCGGTGCGTCCAGCCCCAGCGCTTTCTCCCGAGTGCGGTTATAGAGGGTTACCTCGTGCCCTGCCTTGATAAGATTAGCTGCCATGCCATGGCCCATCTGGCCGAGACCGAGAAAACCGACCTTCATGACTTATTCTCCTGTTTTGGATTACCTTGGCGACCGGAACGCGCAACCTCAGCGCGTGCGGAAATAGCCGCTTTAAATGCAGCCTCGCATATTGGCACGGCACCTTCTCAAGACAATGAGCATCGACGCGGGTAATTTTTTGAAAATGGGATATGCCGATTTGGCTGAAAATGGTCGGAGCGGCGGGATTCGAACCCACGACCCCCAGTCCCCCAGACTGATGCGCTACCAGGCTGCGCTACGCTCCGGCCGTGGGGCGAGGCTGTAGCAGCACAACGCCGCCGCGCCAAGGGCCCACATGCATTCTTTGCGGCGCATAAAATAAATAAGATCAACCAAGCGCGCGGCGAAGTTCCTCAAGTGCCGCAAGGGTCTCAGCCAATTGCGCGCGCAGGCGGTTTAGCTCCTCATCCTCAACAGCCCCGGTTGCGGCCTGCGGCCGCGTTGGCTCGGGAATCGGGGCGAGGTCATAGGCCGGCTCAGATTCAGTAGCCGGGATCGGGCTTACGAATTCTTCCAGCTCAACGTCTGAGGCTGGGCTTGGTATCCGCTGAACAGGGGGCTCAGGTGGGATCAGGAAATCCTGTATTGGTGCAGGACTCTTCTCTGGCGGTGCATCAGTGGCCATGCCGCCATCCCGCAACAGGCGCTGCACGCCCTTAATTGTATAACCCTGGGTGTATAGAAGGTCCGCGACACGTCGCAGCAGCCCTACATCCTCCGGCCGATAATAACGCCGCCCGCCGCCGCGCTTAAGCGGGCGCACCTGCGGAAATTTGGTCTCCCAGAAGCGCAGAACATGCTGAGGCACATGCAGTTCGTCGGCAACTTCCGAGATGGTACGAAACGCATCGGCGGCTTTGCGGACCCGGGGACGCCCTGCCTCGTTATTCAGGCCGGATGCAGAGCTGTCTTCCAGCTCCGCGTTGTACTCTTCATCCACCATGCGATCCTTCGATTAGTCAGGCTTCGAGCGCGGCATGGCCGGTTCGGCATTCACCGCGTCTCGCAGCATTTGGCTGGGGCGGAAAACCAGCACCCGGCGCGGCAGGATTGGCACCTCCACCCCGGTTTTTGGATTGCGGCCCACACGGCGCCCCTTCTGCCTTACAGAAAATGTTCCAAACCCGCTGATTTTAACGGATTTTCCAACCTCAAGCGCCTCCGCGATGCGATTGAGAACATGCTCCAGAAGGTCAGCCGATTCATGCCGCGACAGGCCAACGCTAGCGTAAATCGCCTCGGTAAGCTGCGCACGGGTCAAAGTATTCATTTTGCAAGATTAGCATGAGTTGCTTAAGGGTCAACAAGTTACTTGACCGATTCGCAATGAATTCACTACGACTCGCCAAGCCTCGCTGATTCTAAAGAGTTTTGTTGCGCCGAGTTATTTTAAAGGCGCAACAGTGCCGAGCCCCAGGTAAGCCCTCCGCCGAGCGCTTCCAGCAACAGCAACTTGCCGGGCACCGCGCGACCATCCTGAACAGCTTCCGCCAAAGCGAGGGGGATGGAGGCGGCAGATGTATTGGCGTGCTTTTGTACTGTTATAACAACACGCTCCGCCGGTAAGCCGAGTTTCTTGCCCACGCCATCGATAATGCGTTTGTTCGCCTGGTGCGGTACCAGCAAATCAATAGCCGCCGCGGTGAGGTTATTCTCCGCCAGTGCGTCGTTCACAGCACCGGCCAGCAGATTGACCGCATGACGGAATACTTCGCGCCCGTGCATCACGAGATGGCCAGGGGTGCGGTTATCATCGGTTCCGCAATCCACATAAAGAATGTCGCCCAACGCGCCATCCGCGTAGAGGTGGGTGGAGAGTAGGCCGGGGCCAGATTTTTCGACTTCGCGGGCCTCAAGCAGCACCGCCCCTGCCCCATCGCCAAACAACACGCAGGTGGCGCGGTCCTCGAAATTCAGCAGGCGAGAAAATACCTCAGAGCCAATCACCAGTACATTTTTCACCTGACCGGCCCGCAGCATCGCATCCGCCACGGAAAGCCCATAGACGAAACCTGAACAGGCGGCCGAAAGGTCGAATCCAAAGGCGTTGTTTGCACCCAGCGCGGCCTGAATGCGCACAGCCGTGGCGGGAAACATCTGGTCAGGGGTGGAGGTGGCGACAATAATGGCACCCAGTGACTCAGGTGCCAGCCCGGCTTTTTCCAGTGCCTGGCGACCAGCTTGCGCCCCCATGAAGGCGGTGGTTTCGTGCGGCCCCGCAAAATGGCGCTGCTTGATGCCAGTGCGCTCCACGATCCATTCATCGGAGGTGTCAACGCGTTTCGCCATATCCTCATTCGTGAGAATTTGCTCTGGCAGATAAGCGCCCGTGCCCGTGAGCACAGCGCGGGTTATAAAGAATTGGTCAGCCATTACTATGTATCACCGGCTCGTCGGAAAGAATGGCGCGGTCCATGGCCGCCAGCGCGTCGGCGATATGGCTGTTGAAGTCATGTGCCACCATATCCAACGCAACATCAACGGCATGGGCGAAACCAAGGGCATCCGTTCCGCCATGGGATTTAACGACAACCCCGTTCAGCCCCAGCAGAACGGCACCGTTATAGCGGCGGGGGTCAAGTGTTTCCTTAAGCCGCTTCAACGCGCCACGCGCAAAGATATAGCCCATTTTGGCGAGCGGGCCGGCGTTGAATACCCGGCGCAGCAGATCTCCCACCAGTTTCAGGGCACCTTCACCTGTTTTTAGCGCCACATTGCCGGTGAAGCCGTCCGTCACCACCACATCTACTGTACCGGCGGCAATATCGTGACCTTCCACAAACCCATAGAATTGCTCGCTAAATGGGCCGTCCCGCAAAGTGGCGGCAGCGTTGCGCAAGGTGTCATCGCCCTTGCCTTCCTCTGAGCCGATATTCAGCAGGCCGAAGCTTGGCGAAGGCAACCCCAACACAATCCGCGCGAAGATCATGCCCATCAAGGCAAATTCAACCAGGTTGCGCGCGTCGTAAACGACGTTAAGCCCGAGATCGAGCATCACCACATCGCCTTTGGCCGAGGGGGCGGTGGCGGCCATGGCCGGGCGGTCGATGCCTTTTAAGGATTTAAGGACGATTTTGGAAAGTGCGAGCAACGCGCCGGTATTGCCAGCGGAAACCACGCCTTGCGCGTCTCCGGCCAGTACAGCGTCGATCGCGCGACGCATGGAAGAGTCTCGCAGGCGTAACGCCACGGTCGGCTTCATGTCACCGGCCACAGTCTCGGAGCAGTGGCGCAGCTCATACCGGCCCGCAAGATGCTTGGCAGCGGCAAGAAGCGGGATGAGGCGCGCCTCATCCCCGAATATTATAAAAAACGCGCGTGGTTGGCGCTCAGCGGCAACATCGAGCCCCGCAATAATAGCGTCCGGCGCGTGGTCACCACCCATGGCATCCACCGCCAGTTTACTGCTCTGGCTCATTTCACCCCTGTATTGGGCTTATTATCACCGCTTCCAACCATAACTTAAAGCGGGCTCAGACGCGGACGACGCCCTTGGCTTCCTTGCCTGCACCCACAACTTCTCGGCCATCGTAATGGCCGCAATGGGCGCATACATGATGCGGGCGCTTCAGCTCGCCACAATTGGAGCACTCAGCGTGCGCCTCGGCGGAGAGCGCCTGGTGGCTGCGGCGCATACCGGCGCGCGAAGGGGAGGTTTTTCGTTTAGGAACGGCCATGACAAAACGCCTTACAGAATCAGACTAAGTATTGGAAAGCGCCGCGTAGCAGAGCCGGGCGTGGCTCGCAAGTCATGGCAGATAATTTCGCGGCTATGCCGCACCCGGCTTACCAAACCGGGCGGCCAATGCCGCAAAAGGGCTGGCACTGTGGTCTGTGGCATTATCCGGCAGGGCGGCGGCAGGTTTGCGCGGATAAGGGTCAAGCGTGAGGGCGAGTTGCTCAGCCAGAGCCGCGCCAAGGTCCAGAATATCGTTCGCATAAGGAATTTCATCGGGCGAATCGAGGGTTTCCGGGGTGATGTCCTCTTCTATGCCGTCCTCCACCGGAGCATGGCGGAGTGCAGCCTCGGGCACAAAGCGCAAATCAATTGAATCCCGAATGGTGACTTCAAAAGGTTCGAGCGTCACCACGCATATCTGGGTAACTTTAGCATCCATCCCCAGCGTGGCAGCAATAATGCCTGAACGCTCGTGGTGGAGCGTAAAGCGGCCGTTCAATTGTGCAATTGCCGGAATGCCAAAACGCTCCGCCAGGGCCGCGCGCTGCGCATCATCCGCGCGCACGGTAAAAACTTGGCTGTTATCCTTGATTTGGGTGCCCCTGACCGGGTAACTGAGTTCTTCCTGCATTTATGTAATATAGAGCTTGCGCATTGACACGTAAGCCCCTGCCGTGAGACCCAAAGGCAGTGAGAGATCGCCGGGAATGCGATTGCTCTATAGTGTAAGGATTGAAGCGTGCGCCTGACCAAGCTGCCACAAAGCCTGCTGCTGACCGCCCTGCTTGGGGTTTCTGGCTGCGCCGTGTTCTCTGATGCACCGCATTACCGCGGCATTGCGGTGACGCAGAATGAGTTACAGCAGCTCACACCCGGCGTTTCGCAACAAGCCGACGTGCAGGCGCTGCTGGGTCCGCCGACGTTCGTTGAGCAATATGACCAGAATAACTGGGTTTATGTTTCGCAGATCACCAAAATGCGCATCGCCCGCACCGAAGGCGTGAAACACCAGGATGTTGTGGTCGTGACCTTTAATAACGACGGGTCTTTCGAATCCGCGACCCGGAAAAC
>JAGWIE010000090.1 GCA_028866445.1 Rhodospirillales bacterium
TCCACTGCCGCCTGGCGGCGCAAATTATCTATTGTTGCAGCCACGTTCTGGGTGGCAACGGAAATCTGCTCGAAGGATTTGGAAAGCGCCTTGGTGGTGCCGGTCTGGATGGCGCTGGTCAGCCGCCCTTCCATGGCGCTGAGGGACTGGCGCAAAAACTCAGCCTCAGCCCGGTTGCCAGCGAACAGCTTGTCCAGCTCCAGTTTCAGCCGCAGCGGCGCTGCCTGCGCAGCGCGCCAGGCGAGCAAAGCAAAACCAGAAGCGGCAATGGCGGCAATAAGGGCGAGGGCAGGGAGCATATTCATGAAGCCAGGGTAGCGCCTCGTGCCGAGTCGCGGGCAAAGCGGATTTAGGTTATAACGCATTTGAACCCAGGAGACCGTCATGAACAGCGCCGTCACCCTCATCTCCGCCATCATCGTGCTGCTTGGCGTCGCCATTGGCTATGTGCTCAATTCGCCGGTTATCGGCGTTGTCATCGTGCTGGTGGGCGTCATCCTGGCCCTCACTTTGCGCACGGCGGCCGAATGGGAGCGCGCGGTGGTGCTGCGGCTGGGGCGTTTTGCGGGCGTGCGCGGGCCAGGCTTATATTTCCTCATCCCGGCCATCGAGATCGTCTACGCCACGGTGGATACGCGCCGGCAGAGCACCCGCATTTCCGCCGAGGACACCCTCACCGCCGATGCGGTTTCCGTCACCATGGATTCCATTCTGTTCTGGCGTGTGACCGATGTGAAGCGCGCCGCCACCGAGCTGACCGATTATCGCAACATGATCGCGCAGGTGGCGCAAACCTCGTTGCGGGAAGTGATCTCTGCGACCACGATGACGGATATTCTGGGCAACCGCGAGGCGATGGATGAAAGGCTGCAAGCCCTGATCCGCCGCAAATCCGATGGCTGGGGCATTGGCGACATCACCGTGGAAATAAGGGATGTGAAAATCCCGCCCGAGCTGAACGACGCGATGAGCCGCAACGCCCAGGCGGAAAAAGAGAAGCAGGCGCGGGTGACGTTGGCGAGTGCAGAAATCGCCATCGCCCAGCAGATTGTCGACGCCGCGCAAATCTATCAGGAAAATCCAGTGGCCTTGCAAATCCGGCAGATGGGGCTGATCTACGACATGAACAAGGATCGCGGGGCGACGATTTTGGTGCCGACGACAATGACCGAGGCATTGGGAACTGTTGTGGCGCTTGGTGCCGCGCAACAGCAACCAGCACCAAAACCCCCACAGCCTCGTCCAATCACGCCGCCACCGGGTGGCAGCGTGCCGCAGGCCTAATTGTTGCGGTCAGCAATTCTTCATATAGGCTCGGAGAAAACCGGCACAACGTCAATCCAGGCGATGTTGGCGCGCAGGCGCGATGAGCTTGCGCGGCTTGGCTTCTGGTATCCTTCCTCACCGGGTGAGTATAGCCACACCGCACTGGCCATTTTTGCCGCGCCGGAAAACACGTTTGATTTGGTGGAGCATCTGCCCGGCGGTACTTTCAACGAGGCCGCGTTTGCCCGGTCTCTGGCCAGTGAGATGGCAGCACTTCCACCCCGCGTGCGAACGGTGATTTTCTCAAACGAGCATTGCCAAAGCCGGTTCACAACAACCGAGCATGTTGCAAAGCTTCATGCGCTGCTCTCGCCGTATTTCGATACAATTACAATTATTGTCTACCTGCGCCGTCAGGATGAAATGGCATCGAGCCTTTACTCAACCAGATTGCGCGCAGGTGACCCGGTTGCTGATGTTTTGCCTAGCATCAACCTGGGCGAATTATTTTGGGCCAGTTATTTTAATTATGACCAAATGCTTGATCGCTATGCGGGCATATTCGGAAAAGCATTTGTAAAACCGCGCATTTATGAACCAGATTTTTTGTTGCAAGGCGATGCCGTGCAGGATTTTCTGGGCATTTGCGGCCTGCCCTCGTGGCTTGCAGAAGGAACAGGTGAGGTGAACCGCGCGATCTCCGCAGATGGAAAAAAATTTCTGTCAGCTTTGAACGCCTGGCATGTAGAGCTGGGGTATAATCAGAATCGCGGTTTGGCGAAAACCACGCGCGATGCTTGCGTGATAATCGCGGAGCGGCTTCTGCAAGGCCGTCCCCAGCGGCCAGCGCGGAATGATGCGCAAAATTTCTACGAAAACTTCCGGGACGCAAATGAGTGCGTCCGGGAAAAATGGTTTCCTCATCGTTCAAGGCTTTTCCAGGAGGATTTCAGCCAGTATCCGGCGTTCACAGATGATGCCGTAAAGCCGCAAGAAGCGGCATTGCGCGCCGCGTTCACTATCATCGAAGATCTCGTTCGCCAGAATGGAGAACTCGTCTCCCGTCTGCACGTGCAAAGGCGCGGGTTCCGAGCCTTCATGCCCCGTCGTCTTAGAGTTTTCTTGAGAACTCTATTAGGGCGCTCCGCCTTGTTTCAAAAACTCAAAAGACAATAATTTCAGTTAATCGTCTTCACGCCGCGGGCGATCGCCGCAACACCAGTGCGCGAAACCTCGGCCAGCCCCAGCGGGCGCATCAGCTCCAGAAACGCATCCAGCTTGTCGGTGGCGCCGGTGAGTTCAAACGTAAAGCTCTCGGTTGTTGCGTCTATCACCCTGGCGCGGAAGGCATCTGCCAGCCGCAGCGCCTCGGCGCGTTTCTCGCCCGTGCCCAGCACCTTAATCAGCGCCAGTTCGCGGGCCAAATGCGGGCCTTCGGAAAGGTCCAGCACCTTATAAACCGGCACCAGCCGGTCAAGCTGCGCTTTAATCTGCTCAATCACCATGGCGGTGCCGCGCGTCACTACGGTGATGCGGCTTTTGGAGCCGTCGCGCTCCACCGGGGCCACGGTTAGGTTGTCGATGTTATAGCCCCGGCCTGAAAAAAGCCCGATGACGCGTGCCAGCACGCCGGATTCATTCTCCACCAAAACCGAAATGGTGGCGGAACGTAAAGTGGTATCAGACATCAGACCAACGCCATCCCTTCATTGCTCACGGCCGGGCCGGATGTGTCTTTATGCTCCGGCCCCAGCAGCATTTCATTATGCGCGGCACCGGAGGGGATCATCGGGAACACATTTTCCTTCTGGTCCACGCAGATATCCGCGATCACCGGTTTGTCGACCGCAAGCATCTCGGCGATCACCCGGTCCAGATCATCCACTTTTTCCGCGCGCAGCCCCACGGCCTGGAAGCTCTCCGCCAGTTTCACGAAATCCGGCAACGCCTCGGAGTATGAGCTGGAATAGCGGCTGCCATGCAGCAGCTCCTGCCACTGGCGCACCATGCCCATATATTGGTTGTTCAGAATGAAAATCTTCACCGGCAGGCGATACTGCGCCAGCGTGCCCATTTCTTGAATGTTCATCAGAATGCTGGCTTCGCCGGCAATGTCGATCACCAGCGCATCAGGGTGTGCCACTTGCGCGCCCATGGCGGCGGGCAAGCCGTAACCCATGGTGCCCAACCCGCCTGAGGTCATCCAGCGGTTTGGCTTTTCGAACCTGAAATACTGTGCGGCCCACATCTGGTGCTGGCCAACCTCGGTGGTGATGAAGGTTTCCCGTCCGCGCGTGGCCTTGTAAAGCTGCTCGATGGCGTATTGTGGCTTGATGATGCTGCCGGGGTCGCGGGGTTGGGTGAAGCGCAGGGAATCCTTGGCGCGCCACACATCAATTTGCCCCCACCATTGCGCCAGTGCAGCGCGGTTAGGCTGGGTGCTGTCTTTCTTCCAGGCCGCGATCAGCGCTTTCAGCACCGCCAGCGCATCGCCGACAATCGGCACGTCCACCATCACCGATTTATTGATGCTGGCGGGGTCGATATCCGCGTGAATTTTCTTGGAGTTTGGCGAAAACGCATTCAGCCTTCCGGTCACACGGTCATCAAACCGCGCGCCGATATTCAGCATCACGTCGCAGCCATGCATGGCGAGGTTAGCCTCATAAGTGCCGTGCATACCCAACATGCCAACAAAAAGCGGGTCGGAAGCCGGGTACGCGCCGAGGCCCATCAGCGTGTTGGTGATGGGAAAGCCGGTGAGGCGGGTGAATTCAATCAGCAGGCGCGCGGCTTCCGGCCCGGCATTGATCACGCCGCCACCGGCATAGATAACCGGGCGCTCGGCGCGTTTCAGCATCGCTACCGCTTCCTCAATCCGCCGCGGGTCCGGCTCGGTGCGGGGGTTATAAGAACGGTGCGGCGCATTGCCCGGTTCGCGATACGGCGCCGGGGCGATGAGAATATCCTTCGGCAGATCCACCAGCACCGGGCCGGGCCGCCCCGTGCGCGCCACCAAAAACGCCTCGTGCATCACGCGCACCAGGTCCTCGGATTTTTTCACCAGGTAATTATGCTTGGTGGCCGGGCGGGTGATGCCGGTGGTGTCCGCCTCCTGGAAGGCGTCATTGCCGATCAGATGCGTCGGCACCTGGCCAGACAGGCAAACCAGCGGAATGGAATCCATCAACGCATCCACAAGGCCGGTGACGGCGTTGGTCGCCCCTGGGCCTGACGTGACGAGCACCACGCCCACCTTACCGGTGGAGCGCGCATAGCCTTCCGCCGCGTGCACCGCCGCTTGCTCGTGGCGCACCAGAATGTGCTTGATCTCGTTCTGCTGGAACAGCGCATCGTAAAGCGGCAGTACCGCGCCGCCGGGATAGCCAAAAATCACATCCACGCCCTGCGCCTTCAGCGCCCGGAGCACAGCCTCCGCCCCGGAATTCATTAGCTCAGGTGCTGCAATCGTGCCGTCCATATCGTCCTGCCATTCGCGACCAAAATATCCATGCTCCGGTACAGTGCCCTGGCCGGAAGGTCAACCGCTACGATTTGTAAAATTGCCTAAATCGGCCAAATATCTTTCCGAAAATTGCGTATTATGGTCGATTCTTGAATGAATTATTTGCATGTCTGTTTTGCTTGCCAGCTCTTGGTGCCTGAACCAGGTCATCTGCCGCTTGGTGTACTGAAAGGTGGCGAGCACGGCGCGGGCTTTCGCCGCCTCCAGTGAAATTTCGCCCCGCAGATACGCGCCAAGCTCCGGCACGCCATGGGCGCGCAGCAAGGGCAGCTCCGGCGGCAGGTTCAGCGCTAGCAGGGCGCGGGCTTCATCCAACGCGCCCGCTTCCAGCATGGCGGCAAAGCGTGTCTCGATCGCCTCGCGCAAGGCGGGGCGCGGCGGGTCCAGCAGGATCATCTTGAGAGTCCAGCCTTGTAGCTTTTCCGTGGGCTGTGCCTGCCAATAGGCAATGCCTCTGCCCGTACCCCGCAGCACCTCATAAGCCCGGGCAATGCGCTGGCTGTCCCCCGGCTTCAGCTTCGCGGCGGTCTCAGGGTCCAGCTTCGCGTGCAGCGCCTCGGGGCCAAGCGCCGCCAAAAGCTGCCGTGCCTCGGCGCGGGCGTCCTCACCGGGGTCGGGAATATCGGCGATGCCTTTCACCAGCGCGGAAAAATACATGCCCGTGCCGCCGCAAATTATGGGAAAGCGCGCCGCCTCCATCTCCGCCTGTGCCGCCTCGCGCCACCAGGCGGCATTGGCGGGTTCGCCCGCCGCCTTCACGCCATAGAGAACATGCGGGGCCGCCGCCTCATCCTCCAGGCTTGGCCGGGCGGTCAGCACCCGCAGCTCCCGGTAGCATTGCATGGCATCGGCGTTGATGATGGTGCCGCTAAATTCCCGGGCGATCGCCAAGGCCAGGGCGGATTTGCCGCTCGCTGTCGGGCCCGCGACGATCAGCGCCGTGCGTTGCCCTAAACCTGTCTCTGCCTTATCGGTCGCGCCCATGACAGAGGCTCAATCTCACATCGTTACCCTCGTGGCCAGCCGGGAAGCCGGTGCCCTCACCGCGCCGGACGTTGCCCGCGCCATGGCCTATGCCGAGGGCCGCCACCTCGTCTGGCTGGAGGAGGGCCGGGCGGTGGAATTTCTTGCCCCCCGCGCGCCAGACCGTTCGGCCATCGCCGCCATCATGGCCCATAAGGCGGTGGATATTTTCCTCACCCGCCCGCGTGGCCGCCGCAAGGCC
The DNA here is from genome assembly GCA_028866445.1 of Rhodospirillales bacterium. Lineage (GTDB taxonomy): Bacteria > Pseudomonadota > Alphaproteobacteria > Acetobacterales > Acetobacteraceae > Acidocella. Next base: position 6,018 of record JAGWIE010000090.1, read on the forward strand.
GTGCTGGTCGCGGATATGGATTGCACCATCATCACCGCCGAAACGCTGGACGAGCTGGCCGCCTTCGCGGGGGTGAAGGAGCAGGTTGCCGCCCTCACCACCCGCGCGATGAACGGCGAGTTGGATTTCGCCGCTGCTTTGCATGAGCGCGTGGCGCTGCTGAAGGGCCTGA
>JAGWIE010000091.1 GCA_028866445.1 Rhodospirillales bacterium
GAGCAGGAATTTCATAGGGCGTTAAATCCAACGGTTCCGAGGGTTTTGAAATTGAACTGCAGAAGCACCAGCGTGCTGCCATTGTCCAGGTTGAACGAGGTGAAACGTTTGTAGAAGATCAAATTCACGCCGAAGCAATCATTCTGCCATCCGGCGGAGGCATTCACCTCGTCGAATTTTCCGGTTTTCAGGTTCCGCTGGCCACCGCCGGAGAAATTCCATGGCCCCTCCTGGGTGGAGAGGTTGAGCGTGGCTTCCTGACGCGGTTGGAAATATTGCGGCGGCGGGGTGAGGTTGGGCGATTGGCCCAGGGTGAGATTGTCGTAAAGCGTGTAGGGATTGGTGTTGGTGTAGAGATACCCGCCGGAAACCGCGAACCGGCTGCCGCCAAAATTCGCGGTAATATCGGTCATTCGGTTGCCGAGGGAATGGTGTGAGAGCCGCCCGCGGTAAGACAGGTTGAACCAGGGCGTGGGGGCCACAACCGCGCGCGTGACAATATCCGAGACATTATCCTCAAGCCCGGAGGCAGGCAGATAAACAAGGTCCTTGTGGAAGCGGTAGGACTGGCCAACCAGCCCATCCAGTATCATCCCGCCTGGCAAATACCAGGCTGCATGCATGGCGTAATCCACCCGCGAGCCGCCTTCCAGCCGGTCGATGCCGGGGTAGCGGTTGAGGCTGAACAGATTGGCGTCGGAGAATTCGAGGTCTAGGCTGTCCTCGTTCGGAATTTTAGAATTGTCAGAAATGCCGGTGACTGGCGAGGCGACAAGCTGCACCATCGGTTCAATAATCTGGCTGCCCCAATGCTGTGTGGCGCGCAGGAAGGGCCAACGCAGCATCACCGCGCCATAGGGCTGGGCGCGGGCGATGCTATTCTGCTGGGTGAGGCTGAAATTCGGCTGCTGGTTCAGCTTATCGGCGTTGTAATAGGCGGAATCGAGTTGCAGCCGCGCGGTACCGGTAATGCCCGCGGGCAGCATGAAAGGCAGCGAATAAGACGGGATGAACGCAACGCGCCGTGTGTTGGTACCCACATCGCGCATCACGTTGAACACACTGGTATCCACACGGAAAGTGCCGCCGAGGCTGTCGGGCTGGGAGACGTAATGATACTGCCCGTAGGGGGCTACAATCGGCAGCTCGTTCTGGTTGACCGATGCAACCAGACCCTGGAAGGTTTCCGCCTCGATTTTAGCGTAAGACCCGCTGCCAAAACCCTCCAGATAGACATTGCTCTCCAGATAGGAAGCGTTCGGCAGGATGCTGAAATCATCCAGATATTGCGGGTTGGAGGCGCGGTTGAACGAGAAGCCGGTGCGCCAGGAATTGTTTATGTCGAATGTTCCGTTGGCGAAAACCGAATCGCCCAGCTCGCCCCTGTCCCGTCCGCCGGAAAGCTTCACATCCAGCGTGCCGTGGTTAAACGCCTCGCGGTAATCAGCCTTCAACGCCGGGCCCTGCTTGGTGGCGAGCACGGGGGTGAGGGTCACGTCCGCCGAGGGGCCAAGGGTGATGAAATAAGGAATGACGGCGAACGCGCCAAGCTGCGAGGTGGCACCGACCGACGGGATGAGCAGCCCGGTTTTGCGTTTCACCGAAGGATCGGGCTCGGCCATGTAAGGCAGCCAGAAAACCGGCACACCTTTCATCAGCAGCGTCGCGTTGCGGAATTCAATTTCCTTGTGCTCAAGGTCGCGCGTGGCGCTGCTGGCGCGGATCGCCCAGGTAGGCGGTTCCCTCGGGTCACTCTTACACAAATCGCAGGCGGAATAAACGGGTTTGGAAAGCTCGTCTATCTTGCCGTTATAGCGCTGGCCGCCATTGGCGATGATCCGGGCATTCTGCGCCAGCCGCGCCGCCACGAATTTCATCACCGCGTCCTTCATGCCGTGTGAGAGCACGACGTGATCGGCATAAACCGTCGTGCCGTCTGGTTGCACGAGTGACACATGGCCGGAAGCGGTGACGACATTGGTGCTGCGGTTGATCGTAACCCTGTCCGCGTGCAGGGTCTGGCCGTTCTGGATGGCGGTGACGTGGCCGGCGGCGGTAACGATATTGCCGGGCTTGTTGTAGGAAAGCGTATCCGCCGTGAAACTCACCGGTGCGTTGGTGCCGCCGGTGGCCCCGGGGCCGGAAACCAGCCCCCCCATGGATTGCGCCAGTGCGGGCGCGCCCAGGCAGGTGGTGGCGAGCAGAGCGAGGATTCGGCCAGTACGGGTCATGGCTCAGCCATCTTCCAGATGCAGCAACAAGGCAAGCGCCAAAAACAAACCTGCTACCGTTGGCGCCCAGGCGGCAAGGCCAACCGGCACCGCGCCGGAGGTGCCGAACTGGTTGGCAACCTCTGAAACCATGAACAAGGCAAAGCCGAAGCCCACCCCCGCCACCAGCATGGTGCCCGCCCCGCCGCGGCGCGAGGGGCGCATGGAAAACCCCGCCGCCACCAGAGCCATGGTGCCGCATAAAAGCGGCAGCGCCAGCAGGCTCTGGAACACAAGCTCATGCTGGGTTGCGGAAAAGCCTGAATGCCGTAGCAGACGAATAAACCCCGGTAACGCCCAGAAGGAGAGCGCGTTGGGCGAGGCAAAGCTCTCCTGGACGCGGTTAACTGTAAGATCTGTCGGGAAGCTCATTTGCGGGATATGCCGGGGGGCCGCCCCTGGCCGCAGCACCGAGATGTTTTGCAGCTCCCAATCGCCGGAACTCAACGTGGCATGGTCTGCCTCCAGCCGTTCCAGCAGGCTCGTTTGTGCGTCCAGCCGCAAAATGCTCACCTCATCTGCCACCAGCGAACTGTTATGCAGCCGGACATTGCTGGCATGGACCACGGCGACGCCATTGGGCGCCAGTCCGTTATCGCTTTGGCGCACCCAAAGCGAACCGCCATTAAGTGAGAGCGGGCCGCCCGCGGGTTTAAGGTTGATATCGTCGAGCTGCTCGGCCCGGCCATATAGCACCGCTGAAAGTGGGCTTACCGCCGTGGTACACAGCACCCCCAGCACGCATGCTACCAGAACCGGCGTGGCCAGAAACTGCCAGGCCGAAATGCCAGCTGCCCGCGCCACCACCAGCTCGGAGGAGCGGGCCAGCCGCCAGAACGCGTAAATGCCGCCCAGCAGCACCGCGAAGGGCATGATTTGCATCAGGCTCCAGGGCAGGCGCAGCAGCTCGATCTCGACAATCACGCCAAACCCGGCATGGGGGGCGGTGGCGGATTCGCGCAGAAGCTCCAGAAAATCAAACAGCGCCACCAGCCCGGTAAGCCCGGCGGACATCGCCAGCGCAGCGGTGGCGAAAGACCGCCCGAAATACCAGGAAATGGTAACCGGCAATTTCATGCGCGCGGCGCGCCCTGGCGCAAGAGAACGGCGAAGGCTATGCCCGGCGGCAACAGCGCCCACACCCATATAAGCGGCAGCAGCGCGGTGTTGCGGGCCGCGAGATTATTCACCCCCAGCCCTAGCGCCACCAGCGCGGTAACAACGCCAACCGCCCCGATGATGCGCGCCAGCCCGCCATGGCGCCGGAAACCCCCACCTAAAGCTGCCACCAGCGCCACCAGTGTGTAGCCCAAAGTGGCCAGCGGCGCGCTTAAACGGCGCTGTGCTTCCACCAGCCATTTCGCCCTGTCGCCATTTGCCAGGCTGGCGGGGGGGTGAAACAATTCCGGCAAAGTCACTTCCGCCGGGTCCGTATCCACCGGCCCGCCATTGCGCATGGTTTCCGCCAATGAAAGCGTATTGCGTTGGAAGGTCAGCAGGTCGAGCTCGCCGGTTTTCGCATCTATCTGCTGGCGTGAGCCGTTTTCGAGCACCACCACCGGGCCTTGCGGGGTGGAGACCAGCTCGCCCGTGCGCGCCAGAATGGTGGCCGGGGCGCTGGGGTCGCGGTTATCCTCGATGATGATGCCCTTGAGGCTGCCATTGGCGGCGCGGGACTGCACATAAACCGTTATATCGGCCGAAACCGGGGTGAATACGCCGGGCTCCAGCAGAAACGCCGCAATCTGGTTGCGGATTTCATATTGGTAGTCGCGGAAGATCGAGAGGCTCCAGGGCACGGCGCCAAGGCTGAGCGCATAGCCCAGCAATGTTACCGCCACTGCCAGGGTGAGCGCCGGGCGGGCGAGCTTGGTATCCGAAAGCCCCAGCCCGCGCATGATCGTCAGCTCCCGGTCGCCGGAAAGCCGCAAATAAATGAACAGCACCACGATAAAACAGGTGATCGGCAGGATGGTGGCAAGAAAACTCGGCACCAGCAGGGCCGTGAGCTTCACGAATACGAAGGGCGAGAGCCCGTGGCTGACGATGATCTGGATGAACCGCAGAGACTGGGTGAGCCAGATGAGTGCTACCAACCCCGCCGTGACAAGTGCCAGCGCCAGCACAAGCTGGCCCAGCACATACCTGTCCAGCCGGTGGAAGAAGGGCAAGGGTTGCATCTCGGATGCTTCTCTGGCGGCGCGCGACGTGGAAGGCAAGGGTGGCGAGGCTGGCTGAAACATGCGGTGACCAAACAATGCGCATAAGGCAAAATTATGCGTTGCACCTTCCACAGAAAAACTGTTGTATCCGCCACAATTCCAAAAGTTGATGAACTATGATTCATGAAGGCGGGGATTCGATGGGTTGGGGGTGTGTAGATACGTTATTCTGGGGTTTGTGTGGTGATTCATGTCCGGTCTAATCCCGCCTGGGGTGCCAAGCCCCACTGAGCTTTCAGATGCCGAGCTGGAACAGCGGCTGGAGGCCAGACGCAAATGGCTGGGCGAAACAGCCTTTGCCTATGACCCGCCGCTGGAGCCTGTGCGCGGGGACGGTGTTTACCTGTATGACAGCGCCGGGCAGCGATATCTGGATATGCACAGCAACGTGCCCTCAGTTGGGCATGGCCACCCGGAAGTGGTTTCGGCCATCGCCGCCCAGGCCGCCACGCTCAACACCCATTCGCGCCACCTTAATAATGCGGTTGAGGCTTATGCCGCGCGGCTGGTGGGGCTGTTTCCCGCACCGCTTGGCGGATTGATAATGACTTGCTCGGGCAGCGAGGCAAACGACCTCGCCTTGCGTGTTGCCCGGCTCGTTACCGGCCGGCAGGGCATTATCGTAACCTCCGGTGCCCGGCATGGCAGCACCGCGATGACGGCTGAAATCTCCCCCGGCCTGAACCAGCCTTTGCCCGCGCATGTAAGAACCATTCCAGCCCCAAACCCGCGCCTTGCCGGCGCGGATGCGCTGGGTAGTTGGTTTGCCGCGCGTGTGCGCGAAGAAGCTGCCATTCTGAATAAAACCGGCGCTGGCTTTGCCGCATTGGTGTTGGACAGCGCCTTCGCCTTCGATGGCGTGTTCACCGACCCGCCGGGGTTTTTAGTCGAGGCCGTAGAAGCGGCGCGCCAGGCAGGCGGGCTGTTTATCGCGGATGAGGTTCAGGCCGGGTTTGGCCGCACGGGCGAGCTTTGGGGCTTTTCCCGGCACGGCGTTGTGCCGGATGTTGTGACCCTGGGCAAACCGATGGGCAATGGCTACCCGGTTGGCGGAGTGGTAATGCGGGCGGAGCATCTTGCCCGGTTAAACGCCAGCGCGCCTTATTTCAGCGGCTGTGGCGGTAGCCCGGTGGCGGCGGCGGCGGGCATGGCGGTGCTGGATGTGATCGAGGCGGAAAAGCTTGTTCGCAATGCCGGGCGCAGCGGCGAGCTGTTGCGCAAGGGGTTGCGGCGGCTCGCGAAATCTTTCCCGCGCGTTGCCGCTGTGCGTGGAGCAGGATTATTGTTCGGTGTGGATATGGTCTCGCCCAAAACCGGCGCGCCAGACCCCGAGGCGGCGGGCCAGGCTATTAACGCATTGCGGCGGAATTTCATCCTGGCTGGCAGAGCAGCGCCCACAAGCCATATCTTGCAGCTTCGCCCGCCCTTATCCATCTCGGCGGAGCAAGTGGCGCAATTCCTGGAGGGTTTTAGTGGCGTTCTGGCCACGCTGGCATGAACCGCACACGCTGGAGCCCTCTTATGCATGTGAACGCCTCGACATCTGGCTGTCACATCGCTACTTGGAGCGCGGGATGAGCAAGGCGGGGCCAGCATGATTGACGACGACAAGCCACATGAGGAATGCGGCGTATTCGGCGCCTGGAACGTGGCCGATGCGGCGGCGATCACCGCACTTGGCCT
>JAGWIE010000092.1 GCA_028866445.1 Rhodospirillales bacterium
TGGAAAGGGATGGCAGGGGCGGAGGGTCTCGAACTCTCAACCTCCGGTTTTGGAGACCGGCGCTCTAGCCAATTGAGCTACGCCCCTATTCCGTACCAGCATGGAAAGCGCCTTCCACACTTTGCAGCGCCGAATGTCAAGTGCCTGGGCCATGATGATGCGATTTACTGGGTGGCGGGATGCAAAACTGGAGACTTGGAGCGGGTGACGGGAATCGAACCCGCACAGCCAGCTTGGAAGGCTGGGACTCTACCATTGAGCTACACCCGCAGCGTGCCCACCGTTAAGCCATATATGCCCAGTGAGGCAAGGGCGGGAAGAGGTAGTCTCCCATACGAATCCGGCGCGGAGCGTTCGCCTTAGTTCGTGAGAACCGCACCGCTGGAGGAGGTGGGGGTAACAGTGAGGCCGGTAGCAGACCCGCCGGAAATTTGAAGTCCAGACCCATTCCCACAAAAATAGGCAGTTTCCGTTTCCAGGGCCGAGCCGGCTTCATCCGCGGTCACGTAACTGTAGCCATAGTTTGGATCGGTAAAATTATAGGCGATTGGTGGAGAACTGCTGGGCGGCGCGTCAGTGGTCATGGCAAAAATGTCGGCGAGATTTGAGAAGCTTCGCGGCTGCAAAGTACCGCCCACTGAAGTATCTCCGCCTAGTTTACCACCATTCTTGGCGGCATTGCTGCAAGCGGTATCAAGTTGGCTGTAGGCATCGGTTGTTGAGCCAAGGCCAGATGTATCCGTGCTTGGGTCTCGCGCATAAGAAGAGGGGGAATAGCTTGTGGAGGTATTGGTCGATTGTGTACTATAATCAGCCTGCGGATTGCCGTTGCCATCGTATCCACCACCTGCCTGTGCAATTTCTGTGAATGCATTACCGCAGTAATTGTAATAGCTTAAATCACAAAGCTGGCTACCGGTGGATTTTACGGCAAAGGTCTCTGTCTCTGTCCATGCCATATCGTAGCCATTCACCACTGTGATTTGTGTGATATAGGTATCGTGAGAAATCCATGTTCCTGGCCCGTTAAAATATAAAGGGTCGCCGGTAATGGGATTATAGCAGCTGGTTGTTCCAGTTGGGCAAAGGTAGCTATATTCCTCTTCGGTCGCGCTGCTGTTTTTCATCGAGATGTCATCATACTCGTCGTTTACATAGGTGATTACACCGCTGTTGCCTGTGGCAGGGGTAATGTCGACCGAGTAATTGCCATTAATCGACGTGGTGAAATAAAGTGGCGTGTAATAGCCGTAACCACCGTAGCTGTTGGCATAATTATATCCGCCAGTTTGGCAAGGATTTTGGATATTAACTTTTGCGCCGGTATAGCTGGAATATTTAAGATGCTCCGGGCAAACCACAGTCTCTGGAGAAATGTTCAGCGCCCCTTGTACGTAAAGCGGGCTCGTGCGGCTAGCGGAACCATTAACGAAATACCATTCCTCCGTTGGAGGGTTTCCAAGGGTCAGACTACAATATTTGTTCGATGCCCCGGTGGGAATGAGCTGAACGCCGCTGTTGCCAGTTGTGGTATTGGGGTTATTGCAATTATTAATGTTAGAACTTGGGGCGGCGAACGAAACAGGCGGTGGCGCATTATTCATTCCGTCAATGAAATAGACGACATCTTTATAAGAATTCGATGTATTTCCCGGTACTCCCGAACCCGTGCCTGAAGTATGGGTGCCGCCGACCTGTCCGCCCCCTCCTCGGTTAGCGGAATATGAAGATTGGAAGTAATCGGAAAAGTCGGTTGCCTGCCCTTCATTTGCTCCTGGGTTGCCTGCCACGTATTGCGCCGTGGCGGTGACGGACATGTTCTCAAACGGTAAATGAAAATAAAATATTGAATTTGTTTGCCGCGCTGTGGCTGAAACAGTCGTGCAATAAGTGCCCTCACTGCAAGCCGTGCTGCTTTGTGTGAAGGTGCCGCTGGTTCCGCATGTGGCAGAGCTTTTACCGGTACATCCGAGCGTGATGCTAGGTGTTCCCTGTAAACTTACGGCGCCGGAGATGCCAGCGAAGGCTTGATTGAACGCTGCTGTGGCCACGCTGGCACCGTTGCTGGCATTAATGTCGTTCGCGTAAGCTCCTACCCCTGCTTGCGCCGCTTGGTCGGCAGCGGATTGCAACTGTGCCCTCTCGGCTGAAATCCGCGCGAAATCAACTCCAGCGCCACCGGCAACGATCATGGTAGGCAACATAATTGCCCACATCACGGCTGTTGCGGCCCGGCGGTCCCGCCATAGCCGAAACCCTCGAAACGCCTTTGCTTTGTGTATTGCCTGCTGGTTTTTCATGGTCAGCCACTACATGTGATGGTTTGCGGGGTAACGCCGGTGACTGTGAGGGCCGTGCTGGTAGAGGCATAAGCCCAGCGAGTCATCACCTGCTGCGTGAGCGTGGGGGAGGTGGAGAGCCATAGCCCCACCAACCCTGGATAGGTTAAGGTGACTTTAACAATAATTGCGTTATCTCCTACCGCTCCACCTGAGGAAGGCAGCATCCCGCCTTGGCCATTGCTGGTGACAAGGTTACAGGCTGCAGTGCTGCCGATGACGGCTGGTGTTACGGCGGTACAGGAATTACCGCTGAAATCTTGTTCCCAATAGGACGCTGTACTGCCGGGAGTAACGGATGTTACGCTGGCTACGTCCACGGTTAGTCCGCCCGCGCCATATGGTGCCAATCCCTGTACAGCTCCGTAGCAGATGTCCTGCGGTATTGAGGCAGAAAGGGCCGAACCGTCCGGGCTTTCCACAACATAAGCCTGTGCAACGGTCGCAGCCACAATGTTCATTTTCTGGTCTGTCCGCAGTAGGGTCAGAATTTCGAACGTGCCGATGAACACCAGCAGAAAGAAAGACATAATAATGGCAAACTCGACCGACGCCACGGCTTTGCGGTCCAAGAGGAAGCGGTGAGCTTGAAGGAAAGCGCGGGCCATCAGTTCACCATCACAGCTTGGTTGGATACCAGCGCGGCGGTGGCATTGCCGGTGAGTATTACGTTGAGTGATGGGATGGTGGCACCGGAAAGCGGCAAATAAGGTAGAAAATCCATCCACGGCGGCAATTGATACGCTACCTGGATCAGGGTGGGATACGGGCCGCCGGAGGTCGGAATAGTAGGAAAGCCACCGGCAGGAGAAAGCTGCCCTTGCTGGCTGACGATAGCCGGGGTGATGCCAGCGAAGGTTTGCGTGGACGTGTTGGTCTGAACTTCAATTTGCAGGTTGGTTTTGCTGCATGGGGCAACGGCACCGAATTCGCTGCAAACCGAATTTATAAACTGGGTCTGCGTTTCAGGCGTGGTACTGCTGCTACTTAAAAGCAGTTGCCTAGTGGCACCCCGAACGGCATCGTCGAGGGTCATCTGCCAGAACTGGCATACGCCCATCATCGTGAAGCCTACAGTAAACAGGATCATTAGGCTACCAATAAGAGCGAATTCAACCGCAGTTGAGGCTCTTCTATCGCGAACTAGCGGGGCGCTTGACTGTAAAAATCGCTTCATATTGCCATCGCCAGACCATTTAGCTGCGGGAGTTTTCCATTAACTTAAAGGTTTTTAAGTTTTTTTTTTAATTTCTTCCACAGAAATCGCAGGTTAGTGTCATAAAATTGATCGCCACCAGCAAGTCACTCTGGTGCGGGCGGCCGGACTTGAACCGGCACAGGATTGCTCCCAACGGATTTTAAGTCCGGTGCGTCTACCATTTCGCCACGCCCGCGCTGGCGCCTGTTTAGCGATTCTGGCGTCTGGGTCAAACAGCGGTTGACGCCTTCCGGCGCGGTTGGCAGCAGGGAAGGCGATGCCCATGCTCCCCAAGCCGTCTCCCGTTCTTAAACGCCGCCTTGGCAGAACCTGGGCGGTGGCGCGGGTGCTTATCATGCTGGGCATCTGGGGCGCGGTGGCGGCCGGGCTGGCGGGGCTTTGGTTCACTTGGAACATGCCAAACCCCGCGATCGCCATTACCCAAACCCGCCGCCCGGCGATTAGGCTGCTGGACCCGGCGGGGCATCTGGTGGCCCGGTTTGGTGATGTCTCGGGCCGGGTGGTGCTACCATCAGCTCTTCCAGCCTATGTTCCGGCTGCCTTCATCGCCATTGAGGACCGGCGGTTTTACCAGCATGGCGCGTTCGACGGCCGGGGTATTTTTCGCGCTTTGGTCTCGGACGTAATCCACCGCCACGTGGTGCAAGGCGGCTCCACCCTTACCCAGCAGGTGGCCAAAACCCTGTTCCTGGGCAACCAACGCACGCTGCGGCGCAAGGTGCAGGAGGCTTTTCTCTCCCTCTGGCTCTGGCGGCATTACAGTCGGGCACAAATTCTGGGCATCTACCTCAACCGGGTTTATCTTGGCGGCGGTGCCTATGGGGTGGATGCCGCGTCGCGGCTTTATTTCAACGAGCCAGCCTCGCGCCTGAGCCTCGCGCAGGCTGCGATTTTGGCTGGGTTGCCCAAGGCGCCCTCCAGCCTCAACCCGCTGGTAAGCGCCCAGGCCGCCGCCGCCCGCGCGACCGAGGTACTGGACGCGATGGTCGCGACCGGCGTTATCACGCCTGAGCAGGAGAATGTGGCCAGCGCGCAGTTGGGCGATGCTGCCTCACCCATCTCCCGAAGTTCGTGGTTCGCGCTCTGGACCATGCAGCGTGAGGCTCCGTTTATCCCCGAGGGCGAGGACGTGACTTTTACCACCACCATGGATGCCGGGTTGCAAACCGCGGCTCAGGCGTCGCTGGATTCCGCCATTGAGACGCAGGGTGCCAAATATCAAGTTTCCCAAGGGGCGGTGGTGGTGCTGGATGCGCGAACCGGGGCGGTGCGCGCCATTGTCGGCGGGGTGGGCGACCGCGAGGGCTATAACCGCGCCGTGCTGGCCAGGCGGCAAACGGGTTCGGCGATCAAGCCGATTGTCTGGCTGGCGGGGTTGATGGCGGGGATGAGCCCCGATTCAACAGTGCTGGACGCGCCGCTGAACCTGCGCGGTTACCGCCCGCATGACTACGAGCGGGGCTATCACGGCGAGGTAAGCATGACCGAGGCGCTGGCGGATTCGATGAACACCGCCGCCATCCGCATCCTGCTGCGCGCAGGTGGGCCAAGGCGGGTTATCGCCGTGGCGCGCTCTCTGGGGTTGGAGGATCATTTCCCGGATGACGCAACCATGGCGCTGGGCACGGGCGCTGTGGGCGTTATGCAGCTAGCCAGCGCCTATGCCGCGTTTTTCAATGGCGGAGAGCGTGTGACGCCTTATGGCGTTACCGCTATCAATGGCGTTGCCGCGCATGTGCCAGCGCCCGTGCCCGCAGTGCCTGCGGGTGATGCACGGGCGGTGGCGGGGATGATGCGCCAGGTGGTGCTTTCCGGCACCGCCACGGTGGCGTTTATCCCTGGGGTTTATACGGCGGGCAAAACTGGAACCACGCAGGATTACCGGGATGGCTGGTTTGTGGGTTATGCAAAAGGCGAGATCATCGCTGTCTGGCTCGGCAATGATGACAATGCGCCGGGCAAGGAATTGCTCGGCGGCAGCCTGCCCGCGCAGATATTCAAAGAGGTGGCGCAGGGGTTGTAGTCAGGCCGGAGCGTTTGCCTCATCCTCACCCAAATCGCTCTGGTCGGTTTCGAATAGATCCTGCAATTCCTTGGCGGCTTCCTGCGCGGTTTGGATCAGCCTGGTTTCGTCGTTTCCAAAAGCGTAGGTCTCGTGCAGAATTTGGTCATCGTGTTTACGGAAAAGCTCGATCGCGCGTTTGGCCTGGGCTTCCGGTATTTCCAGCTCTTCCAGCACAATCTCTGTTAACCGCAGGGAGGAGAAAAAAGTTTCGCGCACAAACAGGTCAACCCCGGCCCCCATCAGCCGGTGCACGTGGTGGCGGTTGCGCGCGCGGGCCACCACCCGCAATTGTGGAAATTTGCGCCGTACCATTTCCGCCACGGCTACGCTGGCTTCCATATCATCAAGCGCCAGCACCAGAACTTTCGCACTCTCTGCCCCGGCGGAGCGCATCAGCTCCTCGCGCGTGGGGTCGCCGTAGAACACTTTCACCCCGAACCGGCGGATAAAATCCACCTGGGTAGAGCTGCGGTCCAGCGCGGTGAAGCGGATTTTCTGCATGGCCAGAACCCGCCCGATAATCTGCCCCAC
>JAGWIE010000093.1 GCA_028866445.1 Rhodospirillales bacterium
GGCTTGTGTGCCTTCAACGCGAGGGATACCCCGGCCAGCGTGCCCCCGGTGCCGCAGGCGCAGGTAAAAGCATCCACCTTCCCGCCGGTTTGTTTCCAAATCTCCTGCCCCGTGGTGGCGCGGTGGCCCTCCCGGTTGGCCAGATTATCAAACTGGTTGGCCCAGACCGCGCCCAGCTCCTCCGCCAAACGGCGGGAGACATGCACGTAATTTCCGGGGTCTTTGAAGGGCTTGGCCGGCACCAGCCGCAAATCCGCGCCGATCATCCGCAAGAAATCGATCTTCTCCCGGCTTTGGGTCTCCGGCATCACGATCACGCTTTTATAGCCCAGCGCATTGGCCACCAGCGTGATGCCGATGCCGGTATTGCCCGCCGTGCCCTCCACGATGGTGCCACCCGGCTTGAGCACGCCGCGCGCTTCGGCATCGCGGATCATCGCCAGCCCCGCACGGTCTTTCACCGAGCCACCGGGCGAGCAGAACTCCGCCTTGCCCAAAATCTCGCAGCCTGTGGCGGCGGAAGCCCGCTTCAGCCTGATGAGAGGGGTGTTGCCGATCGCGCCGATCAACCCGTCCGCCACTGTTTCCATCCGTAACCGTCCTCGCTATGCTGCGTGCATAAGACTCATGGAGGGTATTATGATCGAAGATGTGTCACCGCGACAGGTCTGGGAAGCCTTAATGAGCAATCCGGATGCGGTTTTGTGTGACTGCCGCACCAATGCCGAGTGGAATTTCACCGGCCTGCCGGATTTAAGCCAGACCGGCAAGCAGCCGGTGTTGAACCAGTGGCAAATGTTTCCCACCATGCAGCCGAACCCGAAATTCATGGAAACACTTGCCGCGGCCCACGTGGGGCCGGAGGCGCATGTGTATTTCATCTGCCGCTCAGGTGCGCGCAGCATGGCCGCCGCGCAAGCCGCCAAGGCGGCGGGGTTCAAACATGTTTATAATGTGAAGGACGGGTTTGAAGGCCCGCCGGACGCACGCGGGCATAGAGGCACCGTGGCGGGATGGAAGGCTGAGGGACTGCCCTGGCGGCAGGGGTAGAAAAAATACAACTCCACATACCGGCATTAGCATGAATCAAATCTACTCTGATGCAGTGAACGCATGGTGGTCAGGCAGCATCCGAGATTTTTTACTTAGCACTGACCATGACATAATTGGCCGTTTGACCACCCGTCAGGCGCGCGATTATCGGACCAACGAGCCAATACAGCTCCAAGCTTGGATGTGGCAGATTGAAAAACTCCGTAGCGAACTGACCAAGCTTCCAGAAGATTGGCGCCTGCTGCTGGAATATCCGCTTTTGCGGTTGGGTCGCCGGCTGGATGCAGTGCTGGTGTCAGATCGAGCTATATTCGTTATTGAGTTCAAGACACTGGGGCATGGGTTCGACGCCAGCGCTCGTGAACAAGCTGAAGATTACGCGCATGATCTACGTGATTTTCATGCGGCAAGCCGTGACAAAATCATCATCCCGATTGTTGTTGCAGGCAGTGGCAAGCCAGTGCGTCCACAATTCGAGTTTCCCTTTCCGGGCGTTTCGGTCGTTTATGAAGCGTTGGCAAATCAGCTTGCTGACTTGCTTACATCCATCCTTGCAAAAATACCCACTCATTCCATTGATATCACGGGATGGGAGGCGGCACCCTACCGGCCTGTGCCAACGATCATTGAAGCAGCGCGGGCTCTCTACGATCAGCATGGCGTCGCGGAGATTAAAGCTGCGCGCGCCGATACAATCAATCTCAGCCGGACGACAGCAGCAATCTTGCAAGTCATCCACGACGCAAAAACGACAGGCACATACCACATCGTTTTCGTTACCGGTATTCCTGGTGCAGGAAAAACCCTATGCGGCCTGGATGTTGCATTTTCGCCAGAGGTTGAAGCTACGTTTCTCACTGGCACATTGCCAATGGTCTATGTCTTGAAGGCTGCCCTCGCAGAGGATCGTGGAAAACAAAAAGGCTATAGCCAAAGAGCAGCACGGCATCAAAGCAAGGCAAAAATTGAAAGTGTAGTTGGATTTCTGCGAGACAGCACATCACGAACGCAGGCACCTTCCGAACACGTCATCATTTTTGATGAAGCCCAGCGCGCCTGGGATGCCAAAAAAGGTGCTGGAAAATTTCAATACCCCCAGAGCGAGGCGGCAATCGTTCTCGACATTATGCGACGCCACCAGGATTACGCGGTAATTGTTGCCTTGGTTGGCAATGGCCAAGAGATAAATACCGGTGAAGCTGGTTTGGCCGAATGGGGTAGGGCTTTGCTGGAACGGCCTGAATGGCACGTGCAAGCAGCGCCAGGCGTACTTAACGCGACCGAACCAAAACAGCGCTTGTTTACAAAAACTGTCCCTGTGAGATTCAAAATTGATCCCTCACTGCATCTTAATACACCTATCCGCAACATTCGTTCGGCAAGCGCGGCGACTTGGATTGATGCGGTTCTTTTAGGTAAAAAAGAGGTGGCACAGCATATCGCAAGCGCCGAATTACCTATCTATCTAACAAGATCACTCGAAACCATGCGCCGCCACCTCCGCCTGCGCGCCCGCGGTGGACGGCGCGCTGGATTGGTTTGCTCAAGTGGTGCCAAACGGCTTGTCGCTGACGGGCTTTGGCCAAAATTCCCCCATCAAGACGAAAAAGCCGTCGCGAATTGGTTTTTAAAAAAATGGCCCGATGTAAGAGCATGTGATGCCCTCGAGCTCCCTGCGACTGAGTTCGCCTGCCAAGGCCTCGAACTGGATTATGTCGGGCTTTGCTGGGGTGGTGATTTAATTTGGACAGGCCAATGGTTGAGCCGCAGCTTTCGAGGCAAGAAGTGGCAACATCCGAAAGATGAAGAGATGCAGGCTTATACAATCAATACCTATCGTGTTTTACTCACTCGAGCCCGTGCAGACACAATTATTTGGATTCCAGAAGGTGACCTGGCGGACCAAACCCGGCGCCCGGATGAGTTGGATGCAACAGCCGCATTTCTACTCTCTTGCGGGGCTCAGATTATTAACGAAAACGTCGAACCTGCTATCGTCTAACTACTGGGAAGCTCACTTTGACTTCCCAAACACCACCACACTCTCTACATTCTCCGAGAACGGAAACTGGTCAATCGGCGTGGCGTTCAGCACTTTGTACCCTGTCTGCCTCAATAATCCCGCATCATGCGCCAGCGCATCCGGGTTGCAGCTTACGTAAATAATCCGTGCCACGCCTGCGCCCGCCAGAAACTTCATCTGCGGGCCAGCGCCAGCAAAAGGTGGATCCAGCACCACCGCGTCCGCCCCCTTAAAATCCTGAACCAGCAGCGGGCGCCTGTATAAATCCCGCCGGGTTATGGTCACGCGCCCCGCCAGCCCCGCCGCGCGCGCGGCTTTATCGGCCGCGTAAACGGCCTGTTCATCGCCTTCATACGCCTCCACCCGCGCCTTTTCTGCCAGGGCAAAACTCAGCGTGCCACAACCTGCAAAAAGCTCGATAATCCGGCTTTTATTTCGCAGCTTCGGCAGCCCCGCCAGCATCGCCTCGGTTATCGCCGCCTCGCCCTCGGGGCTTGCCTGCAAAAACCCGCCAGGCGGCGGTGTCACCTCAACATTTGCAAACCGCAGAACCGGGTTGGCCAGCATAATCACCGGCTCTGGCAAACTCTTCGGCTCCGCCACGCAAATGCGCGGCGCGCCGTGTTCCCGCGCAAAGGCAATCAGCCGCGTTCTGTCTGGCTGGGTGAGCGGCGCATCGGCGCGCAGCAGAATATCCGGCCCGTTATCCAGCCAGTTTATCACCACGGAAGCCTCGCGCCGGAAGCAGTTCAGGCTACGCAGCAGCACGCGCAAAGGCGGCAGCAGGGGCAAAAACCCAGGGTGCAGCAGGGCGCATTCCTGCATGTCCACCACATCAGAGGAACGCGCGCGGTGCAGGCCCAGGGCAATCTCTGTACCCTTGCGGCTGGCGGCTAAATCCACCCGGCGGCGGGTGTGCAGAGGCACCTGCACCAGTGCCGCCACCTCCGCCCCCGCATAACCCGCGCGGGAAAGGGCGTTCACCAGCAGCGCGCGCTTATCCGGCTGGTCGCGATTGTCGCTGGCGCAGCCGCCGCAAATGCCGAAATGAACACAGTGAGCCACGGCTCAGGCCGCGATGTCTGACCCGTTATCCCCAGGGCCATCCTGGCCGTCATCGGCCACAGCCGCAGCGCCACGGCGGCGGATGAGCATGAAGGCCGGCACATTCGCCCCAAAGCCCTGCACCGCCGGGCCGTTATCGCGCTCGCCGCGATAATCGCCACGCTCATGGTCGCGGTTGCGCTCGCGGCGCTCGGGCGGGCGGCGCTCCGTCTCGCGCTCAGGCCTCTCATTCCGCTCCGGCTTCTCGGCCTTGCGGTCCTTGCCGCGGTCTTTATCCCGCTCGCGGCCGCTGTCGCGCCCACCTTCGCGCGCACCCTCGCGCCCACCGCGCTTCGGCCCACGGCCACGCCTGCGGCCATCCTCGTCAGACCATTCCGCCGGGTCCAGCCCCTCAATCTCGATGCGCGGAATGGCCGTGCCGATGAGCTTCTCCACCGCTTCCACCGCCAGCTTGTCAGACGGTGCCGCCAGCGTATAGGCATGGCCCTCGCGCCCGGCGCGGCCGGTGCGGCCAATGCGGTGCACGTAATCCTCGGCATGGTGCGGCACGTCGAAATTAAACACGTGGCTGAGGCCGCCGATATCGATGCCGCGCGCCGCGACATCCGAGCAGACCAGAATTTGCAACTCATCCGCCTTGAATTTCTCCAGCGTGGCAAAGCGCACACTCTGCGGCAAATCGCCATGCAGCGCCCCGGCGGAGAAGCCATGTTTGAGCAGGGATTTGAGCAGAATATCCACGTCGCGCTTGCGGTTGCAGAACACGATGGCGTTCTGCACCGTCTCGCCCCGCAGCAGGCGGCGCAGCGCCTCGCGCTTGTCGTGCTCGTTCACCAGCACCAGGCCAGAGGTGATGGTGGTGGCAACCGATGCCGGGCGGGAAACGCTGATCTGCTTCGGGTTGGTAAGGAAAGCATCCGCGAGGCGGCGAATTTCCGGCGCCATGGTGGCGGAGAAAAACAGCGTCTGCCGGGTTTGTGGCAGCAGCGAGACAATGCGCTCGATATCCGGGATGAAGCCCATATCCAGCATCCGGTCGGCTTCGTCGATCACCAGCACCCGCACATCGCGCAGCAGCAGCCCGCCACGCTCAAACAGATCGATCAACCGGCCAGGGGTGGCGATCAGCACATCCACGCCCTTGGTGAGCACCGCCTTCTGGTCCGCCATGCTCTCGCCGCCAATCAGCAGCGCATGGTTCAGCTTCAAGTTCTTGCCGTACTGAACGAAATTTTCTGCCACTTGCAGCGCCAATTCGCGCGTCGGCTCCAGAATCAGCGAGCGCGGCATCCGCGCGCGGGCGCGCGAACCTGCGAGAATATCGAGCATCGGCAAGGTAAAGCCGGCGGTTTTGCCGGTGCCGGTTTGTGCCACGCCCAAAACATCCTGCCCCATCAGCACCACCGGAATGGCCTGCGCCTGAATGGGCGTGGGCTTCAAATAACCCTTTTCAGCCAGCGCCGTTAGAATCGGCTCGGAAAGGCCCAGTGCCGCGAAATCAGCGGCTTCAGCCTGGGCGGGTTCCACCTCCGGCGTAATGGCTTGGGTTTCAGCTTGCTCGGCGTGGTTCGTATCGGACAAAAATTGGGTCTCTCGTGGTGTGTGGCGCAGCAGCGCGCCGAGCGCGGATCGCGCCCAGGTCAATGCGCCCCGTATCGGCAATGAGCGCCGCAAA
Organism: Rhodospirillales bacterium; assembly: GCA_028866445.1. Classification (GTDB taxonomy): domain Bacteria; phylum Pseudomonadota; class Alphaproteobacteria; order Acetobacterales; family Acetobacteraceae; genus Acidocella. The sequence continues at coordinate 5,817 of JAGWIE010000093.1, forward strand.
GTCAAGGATCGTACAGGGATTCTGCTGGATTAGGTGCATCCAGCGCATCCAGTATCGGGCAATCGGGCCGGTCGTCCCCATGGCAGGTGGCGGCAAGGCGCTTCAAGGTGCGGCTCATCGCCGCCAGGGCCGTAGCTTTTTCGTCCAGCTCCGTAATATGCCGCAGCGCGATGGCCTTCACTTCGGCAGAGCTGCGCCCTTTATCGCGCCAAAGCGAAAGCAGCTGGCGAATATCCTCGAAGGAAAACCCAAGGTCCCGCGAGCGGCGGATAAAGCCAAGCTCGTGCAGCTCCGCCTCGTTATAATGGCGGTAGCGGTTTTCCGTGCGCAAAGGCGC
>JAGWIE010000094.1 GCA_028866445.1 Rhodospirillales bacterium
CTCTCCGTCTGGTCTGGTAATAACAGCATCATCGCGAATAATGGCGCGGCGTTGTTTGTTGTATCCGGCAACAACACAATCTCTGGCGACAACGCTGCTCTCACGCTGCAAGGCGATGGCAACTTCGTCAATCTCACTGGCCAGTCGACGATTTCAGATTCCAGCCCATGGCAGTACAGCACATCAACCAACCCAAATTCCGTGCAAAACCAGTTCACCGTGCAGGGCGGGCAATTTAACCTCGGCGGCAAAGATACGCTGCTGCAAACCAGCTCTTCCGCCGCGATAACACTTGCTGGCGGCAATAACATCACGTTAAACGGCTCTAATGACAGCATCACCGCCTACGACCAGTTATATGGCGGCAACGACATTCTTCTGGGCGGCAGTGGGACCGACAGTGTTCATCTGGAAAACATGTCTGATAGTGCCACGACGATCAATGCCAATGTCAATGCCTTCGTCACCGCCACAGACGATACCGGGCCGATGATCGGCGCCGTCAACACCAACAGCAACGAGAAGCTGATGTTTATTGGTGGATCTGGCACCTCAAACACCGTGTTTGCCGCAGGCAGCAACACCCAGGTCACGTTATTCGGCGGTTCCAGCAGCAACAACATTGTCTCCGGCGGTAATGCCGGAAACAACAGTCTAAATGGCGGCACGGGTGGCAGCGACCTGTTCAGGGCTGGCGGGAATAATGACGTGCTCATCGGCGGCGCGGCTGGAGCAAACACTCTTGTCTCAGCAGCGGGCAACGAAACTCTAACCGGCGCCGGGCTCGGCAACGATTTATTTTCGATCCTCGGCGGCGGCGGCACCGATCTGATCAGCAATTTCACTGGTCAACTGGTGGTTGCTTCGGCACTCACCGTTTCTAGCGAGACCGTCTCCGGTGGTGCTTTAAATGTTTACCTTAACGATGGCACGCATCTGATCTTCTCTGGCCTGGCCAGCGTCAATCAGAACGGCAACATCTTTACTCACTAACCCGGCGCGGGCGGTAGCTCGGGCTGGGGTTTACCTCGGATAACAGCGTCCAGCTCGCCAGAATCAACCTGATTTTGGCGAACACCACGCCAATGTCCGCAAACTCCTGGCCAAGCCGTGCCTTGGGGCCAAGCGCGCGGTGCGAGGGCTCCCCTGAGATAAGGCGTGCGCCAGCGGAAACCCGCAACGCCCCCATCTGCCCCTCACCTTGTGGCTGGGCCAGGGGCACCGGCTGGCCGATATGGCAAATCCGTGCCGCGATTTCGGAACATTCAGGCAGACAGGCCGAAAGATCGGTATTCAGCCACACATAAACCTGCCGCGCCTCGGCCGGGGTTAAGCAACGCTCCGGCGCATGGGGGGCGCGCAGGGAGAAGGTAAAAATGCTGGGCAAGCGCTCCCACGGCTCATCCGCCTCCGTGCGAAAAATAGCAGGCTGGGGCAGCAAGGCCAAACCAGGCGCGGCGGCAATGCCTTGTTCCACAGCTTGCGCGAAGCCGCTTAGAATCTCCGCCCGGCGCGCTGGCTTCACCCGCAGCAAGGCACGCATCTCTGCCAAAGCGGCGTGCCAGCGTAAGGCCAGTCCATAATTGCCGCCCTCCGGCAACCCCCGCGCAGCCGGGGCATCAGCCGGAAACTCAGTGCGGTTGAAATAAGCCGCCAGCCCGGTTGGCAACACGCCGGATTGCAATCGTGCGGCAACAGGTTCAGGCAGCAGCGCCGCACCAGCAAAAGGCGGGCCGGTGAAGAATTTGGAGCCCGTGACCAGAACTGTGGCACCTAAATCAAGATAAGCCCGCACCGAAATGGGCGATAGTCGGGCTTGGCAGGCATCCAGCACGATATCAAACGCCTCGCCATAAACGCCGCGCAGCCGGGCCAAAAATGCAGGGGAAGGCGCCAGCAATCCGGTTTTGGAGAGGTCCAGGCCGTGCAGGATCACCCGTTTACCTGCCGCCAGCGCGGCCGCCAGAGCGGCTTCAATCTCCGCCTCAACCACCGCCATTGCCCGCACGGTGCCAAAAGCATCGCGCAGGGCGATATTGGCGAGTGCTGTATCCGGCCGGAAGCCCTCGATTGGTGCCTCGCAGGTTACGTCATGCCCCAAAGCGGTATCCACGGCAAAATGCAGCCCGCGTGCGGCCATCGGCACACCCCGCCCGGTTTCCTCAGGGGCAATAAGAATGTTCAGGACAGGCTTGTCCGTTCCGGCCAAATGGGTCAGCGCCAGGGCCAGTAATTCCGTATCGGTGCCCGAGGCCGCGAGCACAATTTTCTCGCCCGCCGCCAAACCAAACCCCCTTGCGACGCCGCGGCGCGCCGCGGCAATGCAGGCTCCCACCGCCTTGCGGCCAGGAGCACCGCGCAGCAAGGCAGCGGTTACCGCCAACCGCGCCCTGTCAGCGGCAACATAGCCTCGCGCCGAGGAGGACGAGGCGGTGGAGGACGCAAATGTAATCGCCCAGGGGCGGGGGCGGTGGCTGCATCCATATCCGTTCAGGGCGGTTTTCGGGTCTCGGGCAAGGCGGATGTCGCCGCCGGTTTCCATCAGCGCGGCGGCGGTGCCAAGCAGCCCCCAAACCTCATGCAGCAGCTCGGCCGCTGCCGCGCTCAGCCCAAACAGCCGGGCGAGGCAAAGCGGGCCGGGGGAGATTTCCGCCGCCATTGGCGCCCGCCAGAGCGGGGCCTCCGCGGCCTGCAAATCCGCTTCGTCCATAGCAAAAAGCGCCGCGGCCCGGGCGGCGGCAGCGCGCGCCAGGCCTGGCTCCACGCCATGCGCGGCAAGCCAGGCGCTTTCAGCCTCATAATGCAGCAATAGCGGATGCTGGATCGCGTCCTGTGGCAGGTGGTTTCGCAACACAGCGAGTTCCGTTGCGTGGTTTGGGCCGGTTTCAGAAGGTTGCGCGATTTTACCCGCCAATTGCGTCGCAGAATGCATGTTCACTCCGGCCTTGCCAGCTAATCTCTTAGCCGAAACCGTCACCATCGCCAAAAAACACGAAAAACTGGAAAATAGGAGGAGATTTTTGCTTTTTGGCCCTCTGCAATGCCAAAATAGAGGTTAACATTTTCCGCCATAGCGTTTAAGCACAGCCTGATTTTTTGCGGAGCACGTAACCTTGGCGACGATGTATACCGAGACGGTGAAAACCGTTCGGCACTGGACTGACCGGCTATTCAGCTTCACCACCACGCGCAATCCTGGCCTGCGCTTCATCAACGGGCAATTCGTGATGATCGGCCTGCCGGTAAACGGCCGGCCGCTGCTGCGCGCCTATTCTCTGTGCAGCGCCAATTATGAGGACCAGTTGGAGTTTTTCTCCATCAAGGTGCCAGACGGACCGCTCACCCAGCATCTGCAGAAGCTCAGCCCCGGCGATGAGATCATCATCGGCGGCAAGCCAACCGGCACGCTCATTCAAGACAATCTCTCACCCGGCAAATATCTGCTGATGCTCTCCACCGGCACCGGACTGGCGCCATTCGTGAGCATTATCAAAGACCCTGACGCTTATGAGCGTTATGAGAAGATCATCCTGGTTCACGGATGCCGCCATGTCGCCGAGCTTGCCTATGGCGAAAAGGTAGTTGAGGAATTGCGCCAGGATGAAATCTTCGCCGAAATGGCGCAGGAAAAACTGCTCTACTATCCCACCGTAACCCGCGAAGAATTCCGGCACACGGGCCGCATCTCTGCATTGCTGGAACAAGGCAAGCTGGAGGCCGATCTCGGCTTGCCTGCACTGAACAAAGAAGATTACCGCGTGATGCTATGCGGCAGCCCGCAAATGCTGGCTGAACTGCAAACCATGCTGGAAGCACGCGGCTTTGAAGAAGGCAACCATTCCGAACCGGGGCAATTTGTGATCGAGAAGGCCTTCGTCGACAAATAAGATCTCACCGGATAGCCCGCGCTATCCGGTGGCCGCGCTGGCTTTAACCGCAGATTCCATCTTGCTGGCCAAGCACCGAACAGCTCGCGTAGTTCACCGCCGGGTCGTAGAGCACGATGGTGATGCGCGAGCCCGCCGCTTGCACAAGGCTCGGTTTGCCAAGCGCATGTGCAGGGCCGAAAAATTCCTGTGGCGTGCTGGTATTCTGCCCGGCATGGCCATACACCACCCACACGCGCTTGCCTTCGCCAATCGCCTGTTCTGCATGGGTAAGGTCGCCATCGGCATCCCTCAGCACAACGGCCTGGGCGTCATGCGGCATGTAGAGCTGCAAAATTGGCAGCGCGCCGGTATCTGAGAGGTACACCACGTCCCCTGGGTTAACCTCGCCGGCCAGCATCCTGGCCGCAACATCCCAGCGCGGCTTGGTCTCCACATGATAATAAGGCGTTAAATTAGCCAATAATACCGCCGCGGCAGCTGCCACAGCCAGACGGGTTGCCAATACTTGCCGTCCTTCGAGCAGCATCGCTGCGCCCACCCCGACCAGAATTGCGAAGGGTGCTGCACTCCATAATAAATAGCGTGGCAACAATATCGGCTGGCGCAGCGAGATCAGCAGAAACACGCAGGGCAGAAACAGAAAAGCGATGCTAAGCACAACCAGCAGGGGCGGGCGGCGGCGCAGCCCCCATCCAGCGGCACAGAGCGCCAGCATCAGCAGAACATCGATGATCCATGCCAGCCCCGGCACTGCATGATGGCTCAGGAACCGGTAGGAAACCCAATCCGCCACATGCATGAAATAAACCGCACCGAAATTATACCATACCCGGGCCGCATCCAGCGGCGGAATCCAGCCCAGGCTGTGGGCGACAGTTTGTGTCTGGAAATACAGCAACAGCGCATAAAACGGGGCGGTGAGCACAAATATGGCGGCATCGGCCAGCAGCACATTGCGCAAAAACCCTCGGCGTTCCTGCATAAAAGGCAGCAAAGCTGCAAAAATAAGATTCGCGGCCACTACCCAGGGCAGCCCGTCGCCCAGCACGTCCAGCGCCGCGGCGGTTCCCAATATGTAGCACAGCCAACCGGACCTTGCCGCCTTAAACCCCCGCCCGGCGGCGGGCAGATCCTGCGCCAGCCGCGTCACCCCATACAAACCCACCAGGATCAGCATCATAACAAGCGTGTAGGACCTCGCCTCTTGCGAGAAAGCCACCACCGTGGGCGAAAGCCCCAGAATCAATGCCGCCAGCACGCCTGCCAACCGCCCCGCCACGCGCGAGGCGATCATGAATACCAGCATCACGGCAATGGCGCCGAACACAGCCGAAGGCAGGCGCAGCCAGAATTCTGGATGCGCCAGATGGGTAAACGGCGAAAGCATCAAGAAAAAGCTGGGCATATGATGGTTCTGGAAAGAATCCAGCATCAGCGCGCCAGGTTTCAGCGAGGCACGCTGGTAGGTGAGCACTTCATCAAGCCAGAAAGGGCGGGCGCCAAGCTCAAACAGCCGGGGCAGCAGCGCCAGCATAAAAACGCCAATGGGCCAGGCTAAGGCCCACACGCGGGAGGCGCCTGCCGGAAATCTGACCGCTCTCGCCGGGGGCTCTGGGAAAGTTGAAATGCTCACGCGCTTACCTGGGTTTGTATTTGCAATTGCGATCCTGGGACCTGCTCGGGCCGCCAGTCCCGGAAGAACGCGCGGCCGATGGCTCCAGCAAGCTCCTGCAGATGGATCTGCACAACATCCAGATAATCATGCAGCCCCGTGGCGAGAATATGGCTGAGTGGTTTTTCCACCAAAAGCTCGCGCAACATTTCCGCCCGCTCTGTTGCCTCTTCCCCGGCGGCAAGACCAAAATGGCGCCGCAGATCGTCAAGATAGGTTTCAATCCGGCGCACGCAATGCAACGCGGCGCGCGGGCTGGCGGGGTCACGCAGCAGAAAATGCACTACATCCTCTGCTGAGAATTGCGCGCGGGAGAGGCGCTTGAACGCATGATACCCCGCCGCCGCCCGCAGAATTACGTTCCACTGGGTTAACTCCGCCACGCGCTTTTCCTCTCGCCCCGGTGGCAGAATGGCAGTGTATTTAATGTCCAACATGCGCGTGGTCTGGTCCGCGCGCTCAAGCAGCCTGCCCAGCTCGTAAAAATACCAGCCCTGGTCGCGGTAGAATGTGCCCTGGGTGATGCCGGTATGGGCCTGCACGCCTTCTTTTATCTTCGTGCACAGGCGTGAAAGCGCATCGCCCTC
>JAGWIE010000095.1 GCA_028866445.1 Rhodospirillales bacterium
AGGGAAATGCCGCGTTTATCCATGTCGATTGTGACATCTATACCAGCACAGTGATAATATTCTCCGCGCTGCGCGACCGAATCCACCCCGGCACTGTTGTGCTTTTTGATGAATACTTTAATTACCCCGGCTGGCGGGCGCATGAGTATAAAGCGTTCCAGGAATTTATCCGGCAGGTTGGGCTGACTTATGAATATATAGGCTTTTCAGCCGAGAAGGGGCATGTGGCGGTACGAATCGGTGCGGTGGGGGAACTCCCTGAACCAGTACAGCCAATGCCGCTGGCAAGTTAACTGGCTTAACGTCAGCCGAATGCCGATGTAAATCCACTAAAGCAGTTGGGTTTGCGTCGTTTATGGCCGGGTAGGCGCTTGCAATATTAAGTGCGTTAACCCAAGGTGCCGCAAAACTTAAAGGGATTTGAGGACAGGTAAATGCGTCTAGCGGTTTTGAAGGAGCGCCGTGCGGGAGAAGACCGCGTTGCGGCAACCCCTGACACGGTGAAGAAATTGATCGGGCTGGGGCTGACGGTCGCCATTGAGGCGGGGGCGGGCATTCAATCCGCGATCTCTGATCAGGATTTTGTTGCCGCGGGTGCGGAGGTTGTGGCCGATGCCGCTGCCGCTACCAGCGGTGCCGGCATTCTGTTCGCGGTGAACGCGCCGGACGAATCCGTGCGCGCGTTGCTGGCGCCGGGCACGCTTGTCGTCGCCACGATGGGCGCTGCGTCCGATCCTGAATTGGTGCCCGCCTTGGCTGCCGCGAAGCTGGATGCCGTGGCGCTGGAGCTGTTGCCGCGCATTACCCGCGCACAAAGCATGGACGTGCTTTCCTCCCAGGCGAATCTCGCGGGCTACCGCGCGGTTATCGAGGCGGCAGATGCCTTCCCCCGCGGTTTCCCGCTGATGATGACGGCTGCTGGCACGGTTCCACCGGCCCGCGTTTTCGTGATCGGCGCTGGTGTTGCGGGGTTGCAGGCCATTGCCACCGCGCGCCGCCTCGGCGGTATCGTTTCCGGCACAGATGTGCGGCCCGCCGCGAAGGAAGAAATCCGCTCGCTCGGCGCTGCGTATGTGGGCGTGGATGACGAGGAAAGTGCGAAGCAGACTGGGCCTTATGCCGGGCAGATGTCTGACGAGTTCCGCGCCAAGCAGGCCGCATTGATGACCAGCACGGTCGCCAAGAACGACATCGTGATTTGCACCGCTTTGGTGCAGGGCCGTAAGGCGCCGGTGATCGTGACCTCTGAGATGGTGGCGGGCATGAAGTCCGGTTCCATCATCGTGGATCTCGCGGCGGAAGCTGGGGGCAACTGCGCCGACACTGTGCCGGGTGAGGTTATCACCACGCCGAATGGCGTGACGATTATCGGCCACAAAAATTGGCCCGCGCGCATTGCCGTGGCGGCAAGCCAGCTTTATGCGCGTAACCTCATCACGTTCCTCACCACCTTTTGGGACAAGGACGCCAAGGCGCCGAACCTGAAGCCGGATGATGACCTGATTAAAGGTGCGTTGTTGACCCAGGGCGGCGAGATTGTTCACCCCAATTTCAAGCCCGCCGCCTAACAGAAAGGGAGGCTTTCCATCATGACACCCGCAGATTTAGCCGCCCAGGCGGCGGACCTCGCCCACCAGGCTTCCGTGCTGGCACAGAACGCCGCCGGTGTGGCTGCCGTGGTTGCGCAGAACGCGCCGCCGGCCGCGCCTTTTGTGTATCTGTTCAGCATTTTCGTGCTGGCCTGCTTCGTTGGCTATTACGTGGTGTGGAGCGTGACCCCCGCTTTGCACTCACCGCTGATGGCCGTCACCAACGCCATTTCCTCCGTGATTATCGTCGGCGCGATGCTGGCCACGGGGCTGCATGGCTCGATGGTGGCGCATGTGTTCGGCTTCCTCGCCGTGGTGCTGGTCTCGGTTAATATTTTTGGCGGCTTTGCGGTGACCAACCGCATGTTGGCCATGTTCAAGAAGAAGTAAGCGCAAGATGAATCAGTCTCTCACCTCCTTCGCGTATCTCGTCGCGGCGGTTCTGTTCATTCTGGCTCTGCGTGGCTTGTCTCATCCCACCACCTCGCGCCAGGGCAACCGCTTCGGCATGATCGGCATGGTCATCGCCATTGCTGCAACCTTCCTGCATAGCGGGATGGATTGGGGCTGGGCGCTGGTGATCGTGCTCGGCGTGGCCATTGGCGGTTCCATCGGCCTGGTCGTGGCGCAGAAGATTAAGATGACGGCGTTGCCGCAGCTTGTCGCCGCGTTCCACTCGCTGGTGGGTCTGGCTGCTGTGTTCGTTGCCACTTCGGCGCTTAATGCGCCGCAGAGCTTTGGTATCGGCACGCCGCACCATATCCATACCGAAAGCCTGATCGAAATGTCGATCGGCCTGGCCATTGGTGCCATCACCTTCTCCGGCTCGCTGATCGCTTTCGCGAAGTTGCAGGCCTTGATGAAGGGCACGCCGATTACGTTCCGTGGCCAGCATCAGCTTAATGGCGGCATCGGCGTTGCGATTTTGCTGCTGGTGATCGCGTTTGTGGCGTCCGGCGGCAGCATGGTGCTGTTTGCGCTCATTGCATTGCTGGCCTTTGCGCTGGGCTTCCTGTTGATTATTCCCATCGGCGGCGCGGATATGCCTGTGGTGGTTTCCATGCTCAACTCCTATTCCGGCTGGGCAGCATCAGGCATTGGTTTCACCATCGGCAATCTGGCGCTCATCGTAACCGGTGCGCTGGTTGGTTCTTCCGGTGCGATTCTGTCTTACATCATGTGTAAGGGCATGAACCGCTCGATCATCAACGTGATCGCCGGCGGATTTGGCAATTCTGGCGACGCGGCACCCGTGGGCGGCAGCAATTCCGAAGGCAAGGCGGTGAAGCATGGCTCCGCCGACGACGCGGCCTTTATCATGAAGAATGCCTCCAAGGTGATCGTGGTGCCGGGTTACGGCATGGCGGTTTCTCAGGCGCAGCACGCGCTTCGTGAACTCGGCGATTTGCTGAAGGAAGATGGCGTGGAAGTGAAATACGCCATTCACCCTGTGGCGGGCCGTATGCCGGGGCATATGAACGTGCTGCTGGCTGAAGCCAGCGTGCCGTATGACGATGTGTTCGAACTGGAGCAGATCAACAACGAATTCGCCACGGCGGATGTTGTTTACGTGATCGGCGCGAACGACGTGACCAACCCCGCGGCCAAGACCAATCCGCAAAGCCCGATCTACGGGATGCCGATTTTGGATGTGGACAAGGCCAAGACCGTGCTGTTCGTAAAGCGCGGCATGTCCTCCGGTTATGCCGGTGTAGATAACGAACTGTTCTTCCGTGATAACACCATGATGCTCTTTGGCGATGCCAAGAAGATGACCGAGGAAATTGTCCAGGCGTTGGGGCACTAAATCGAAAGGCCGGGGAAATTCCCCGGCCTTTTTTATTGGCAGAATGGCGCGTTATTTCCGGAGCGTCAGAATCGACCAAGCCCCATCAACCAGCCTGCGTTCCAGTTTGAGCCCGGCGCGGCGGTGGCAGGAAAGCACCCAGTTCACCTGCGTGTTCAGCAGCCCGGCGAGAATCGCGACACCGCCAGGGGCGAGGTGCGCGGATAGTTGATGCGCCATGGCGCAAAGTGGGCGGGCGAGAATGTTGGCGAAAACAAGGTCGAACGGGGCCGCCTTGGTGATGCGCGGGTCCGCCCAGCCATCTGCCTGAATGGCCCGGATTTGCCCCGCAACCTCATTCAGCTTGGCGTTTTCCGCCGCCACACGGGCAGCGCGCGGGTCGATGTCGGTCGCCAGCACGTTCTTATGCAGCAGCTTGGCGGCGGCGATGGCGAGAATGCCCGAGCCGGTGCCGAGATCCAGAATCCGCTCCGGATGATGATGCTTCACCAAGTCTTCCAGCGTGACGAGGCAGCCGCGCGTGGAGTTATGTTCGCCAGTGCCAAAAGCCAGCCCGGCATCCAGCGTGATGGTGATGCGCCCAGGCAGCTCAGGGTCCTGGATATGGGTGCCGCGCACGGCGAAACGGCTGCCGATGAGCTGTTCCGGGAAAGCCTGCTGGGTGCGCGCCAGCCAGCCGCCCACCGGCACCAGCCCACGCGAAATCTCGGGTGAGAAGCCGGAGACGATCTCCGCCACGGCCAGGGCGGCGGCGAGCTCAGGCTCATACGCGCCGCGTTCCTTCACCCCTTGCAGGTCCCACTCGTCGGCATCCTCGTCATGGTAGAAGGACACGGCGCGGCAGACGCTGGAGAGAGCCGCCTCAAAGGTTTCCATCACTTCGGCGGGCACGCGCAGCGCAATGCATTCCAGAACTTCCTCAGCCATCCTGGCGCTCCACGAAACGGTCCAGCACGCGTTTTTCTCCTGATGTCTCGAAATCAATATCCAGCCGGTCGTCATCGGTGGCGATAACGCGGCCATAGCCGAATTTCTGGTGGAACACCCGTGCGCCGACAGGAATTTTGTTCGCGCGGGCGGGGCGGGCTTGGGTCTCCCAGGCATCGGGTCGGCGGGCCTGCACGGGAAATTGCGTGGCGGCCAAAGCCGGGCGGGCATTTTGCGGCTGGGCGGAGCCGGAACGGCGGATCACGTCCTCGGGCAGCTCGTCGATGAAGCGGCTGGGGATGGAGCTTTGCCAATTGGCATAAATGCGCCGGTTGGCGGCGTGCAGAATAATGGCGCGTTGTTTGGCGCGTGTGATGCCCACATAGGCCAGGCGGCGTTCTTCCTCCAGGCTCTTATTCCCGCCTTCATCCAAGGAGCGCTGGTTGGGGAATACGCCTTCCTCCCAGCCCGGCAGAAACACCGTGTCGAACTCCAGCCCTTTCGCGCCGTGCAGCGTCATCATGGAGACCTTGGCCCCGTCATCCGCCAATTCTGCCTCGGTGACGAGGGAGACATGTTCCAGAAATTGCCCAAGGGTTTCGAAATCCGCCAGCGCGCGGGAAAGCTCTTTCAGGTTTTCAAGCCGTCCTGGCGCTTCGGGGGATTTATCCGCTTTCCACATGGCGATGTAGCCAGATTCTTCCAGCAGGGTATCCAACGCCACCACATGGCCTTGAGATTCGAGGATGCTGCGCCAATCCGCGAATTGCTCGGAAAGCCCGCGCAAAGTGGTGCCGAGTTTGCCCTTGAAGCTGTTCTCGGCAACCAGCGCCACCATGGCATCGTGCAAGGAAAGGGTGCGCGCGCGGGCGGCCTCGTACAGACTGCGCAAAGCGGCATCGCCCACGCCGCGCTTTGGCGTGTTCACAATGCGCTCAAAGGCGAGATCGTCGCTAGGTTGGGCCAGCACGCGCAAATAGGCGATGGCGTCGCGGATTTCGGCTCGTTCATAAAAGCGTAGGCCGCCGACGATGCGGTACGGCACGCCGAGGGTGAGCAGGCGTTCCTCAAATGCGCGGGTCTGGAATCCGGCGCGGATGAGGATGGCGATTTCGTTTAAAGAATGGCCGAAGCGCCAGAGGGATTCGATGCGGCTGCCCACCGTGCGGGCTTCTTCTTCCGAATCCCACAAGGAGATCACCTCCACCTTCTCGCCCTCGGCATTTTTGCGGCCAGGATGCAGGGTTTTACCCAAGCGGCCCTCATTATGCGCGATGAGATGCGAGGCGGCGGCGAGGATAGGCGCGGTAGAGCGGTAATTCGCCTCCAGCCGGACGATTTTGGCGCCCGGGAAATCCCGTTCAAATTTCAGGATGTTTTCAATCTCGGCACCACGCCAGCTATAGATGCTCTGGTCGTCATCGCCGACGCAGCAGATATTCTTGTGCCCCTGCGCCAGCAGCCGCAGCCAGTAATATTGCACCAGATTGGTGTCTTGGTACTCATCCACCAGAATATAGCGGAAGGCGCGGTGGTAATGGGCCAGCACCTCGGCATCGGTTTTTAACAGATGCACCATCAACAGCAGCAGATCGCCGAAATCCACTGCGTTGAGCTGGCGCAGCCGTGCCTGGTAGCCAGCGTAGAACTCCTCGGCGCGGCCATTGGCGAAGTCTGAGCTTTCGCTGGCGGGGATTTGGCCCGGCATGAAGCCTTTGTCTTTCCAGCGCTGGATCTGCGCCATCAGCGCGTTGGGCGGCCAGCGTTTGAAATCGATCCGTGCTGCTTCGAGAATCTGCTTGAGCAGGCGGAGCTGGTCGTC
>JAGWIE010000096.1 GCA_028866445.1 Rhodospirillales bacterium
CAGCAGCACGCGTATGGTTTCGCTCATGCGGGGTTCATCCTCAATGTCTCAAGCGCCATTTTTGCCGCGGCTTCCAGCCGGTAAGGTTTTGGTAAAAAACGCCCCAGTTCCAGAATATTCCGTGGGCCGGGATTGGCGGAGGTAATTATACGTTTAATTAAAGGGAAGTTCTCGATCACCCGGCTCATCAGCTCCGCGCCGTCCATGGAACCAGGCATGGCAATATCCGTCACGATAAGGTCTGGCTTGCCGCCGGCCTGAAGAAAGCGCCAGGCTTCGTCGGCATTGCTGGCTTCCACTACGCTCAGCCCCACAGCGCGCAGTTCTTCAGCCAGCATCATGCGAATAATTGGTTCGTCTTCAACCAGAAGCACTTGGTTCGGAATAAAATTATCGCTGAGTTGACCGGCGGGAAGCATTTAAAACTAATCCAATATTCGACTTAGAGAGTATCTGGGGCGGCGCGTTGTCTAGCGCAATCCCGTTGCTCAGTGTTTCAATGTGCTGGACAGGAATTGCTGAAACCGCTCGGTTTTCGGGTGGGTGAACATCTCGGCTGGCGCGCCTTCTTCTTCGGTCTGGCCCTTGTGCAGGAACATCACCCGGCTCGCCACTTCCCGCGCGAAGCCCATTTCGTGGGTGACGACCAGCATTGTCCGGCCTTCCTGGGCGAGCTGGCGCATCACTTTCAGCACTTCGCCCACAAGCTCAGGGTCCAAGGCGGAGGTTGGTTCGTCGAACAACAACACTTCGGGCTCCATCGCCAAGGCGCGGGCAATGGCCACACGCTGCTGCTGCCCGCCGGAAAGCTGGGCAGGGAAGGCGTCCAGTTTCGCGGAAAGCCCTACTTTTTCCAGCATGGCCGCGGCCTTGTCGCGGGCGGTTTTCTTGTCCTGTTTCAGCACATGCACCGGCGCTTCCATTACGTTTTGCAGCACGGTCATGTGGCCCCACAAGTTGAATTGTTGGAACACCATGGAAAGCCGAGAGCGCAGGCGTTCAAGCTGCTGGGGGTTGGCGCAGGCGCGGCCGTTTTTGCCCTCCCGCAGCGCAATTGTTTCGCCCTTAATGGAAACGCTGCCCCTGTCCGGCATTTCCAGCATATTGATGCAACGCAGGAATGTGCTTTTGCCGGAGCCGGAGGAGCCGAGAATGGCAATCACGTCCTGGTCCCGCGCGGTTACGGAGACACCTTTCAGCACCTCCACTGCTCCGAAAGATTTGTGGATGTCCTCAACCACGAGTGCAGCAGCCAGGGTATTTTCACTCATCATGGGCCTCGATCTGTTTTTCCAGCGTCGCGTTAAAATCAGCTTTGCAAATTTTTGGCCCTGGGGCAAAAGGGAGTTGTCCTTACGTGGACGCAGGAGAGAGTGGAGGTTTTTACTTCCACCGCCGAAGGCGCAACCGGCCCCCGGAACCGCTCAGGCAAAAGGGCTGCGTAACCGCATTGGGCACTCTGGAAAGCTGGCGGATTCTCCCGCCGCACCGACGGAGTAAGGGCTTTGGCCCGAATCTCTCAGGTCACAAGACAGAGGGGGGTCAGCACTTCCGGCGGTGTAAGCCGGGTGAACTGACGGATAGGGGGTTTCATGGCCAAAACACCATTGGATGCTTTGCACCGCCGGCTGGGCGCGCGCATGATGGAATTCGCGGGCTATGAGATGCCGCTGCAATATCAGGGTATCATGGCCGAGCATTTGGCCTGCCGCGCAGGGGCCGCGCTGTTTGATGTCTCCCATATGGGCCAGGCCGAAATTGCCGAAATCGAGGCATTCTCCCGCCTCGTGCCGGGGGATATTGCCGGACTGAAACCAGGCCGCCAACGCTATACGCTGCTGTTGAATGAGACAGGTGGGGTTTTGGACGATCTGATGGTGGCCAATCTTGGCGCGCATGTGCAGGTGGTGCTGAATGCCAGCCGCAAGGAAGCGGATGTGGCGCATATGCGCGGCCATGGCGTGGATGTGACGACGCGATTCGACCGCGCGCTGCTGGCCCTGCAAGGACCGAAAGCTGTGGAAATTCTACCTGAGGCGGCGCATCTGAAATTCATGGATGCCGCGCCGGTGCGAATTGCGGACATTGACTGCATCGTCACCCGCTCCGGATATACCGGAGAGGATGGGTTCGAAATCGGCTGTGCGGGGTTTGACGGCGAGGCCCTGGCGGAATTGCTACTGGCCCGCGGTGCAACGCCCGCCGGGCTGGGCGCGCGCGATTCGTTGCGGTTGGAGGCCGGGCTTTGCCTTTATGGCAATGATATCGACGAGGGCACCAACCCTGTCGCCGCCGGGCTGGGCTTTGCGCTTTCCAAAAAACGGCTGGCGGATGGGCATTTCCTGGGTTCCAAGGCGGTGAACAAGGCGCTGGCCGAGGGCACCACGGAAAGCCTGGTGGGCATTAAGCTGGAGGGCCGCGCACCTGCCCGTGCGGGAGCTGAAATCCGCCTGCCCGGTGGTGAGGCTGTTGGCCGCGTGACCTCCGGCGTATTTTCCTCCACCCTGAACGCGCCCATCGCGCTGGGCTATGTGCGGGCTGACTGCGCCAAGATTGGCACGGCGCTCGATTTGATCGTGCGCGACAAGCCGCTGGCCGGAACGGTGTCGGCGTTACCGTTTGTTCCTCATAACTACGTCCGTTGAAAGGAAGCTACTCATGTCGCAAATTTTTTACTCCAAGGACCATGAATGGGTGGCGGTTGAGGCGGATGGGCTGGCGACAATCGGCATTACCGCCCATGCGCAGGAGGCGCTGGGTGATATCGTGTTCGTCGAGCTGCCGGAGCTGGGGCGCAATGTCGCCAAGGGCGAGGCCTGCGCCGTGGTGGAAAGCGTGAAGGCGGCATCTGACGTGTATGCCCCGCTGACCGGCACGGTGGCCGAGGTGAACCAGGCGATTGTGGACGCACCGGCCAAGGTGAATGAAGCCGCCGAGGGGGAGGGCTGGTTCTTCAAGCTGCGCCTGCAAGACCCGGCCGGGCTGACTGAGCTGCTGGACCGCGCGGGCTATGACGAATTTCTGAGTACGCTCGCGTGAAAGCCTTGCGCGAACTGGCCGCATTGGAGCGGCCGGATGGGTTCGTCGCCCGCCATATTGGGCCGGATGAAGCGCAGATTGAAGCGATGCTGAAGTTGGTGGGCGCGCCGGGGCTGGATGGGCTCATTGCCGAGACCATCCCTGAAAGCATCCGCACCAACGCGGCCCTGGCGTTGCCAGAGGCGGAGGACGAAGCCGCCGTGCTGGCGCGGCTGCGTGGCCTTGCCAGCCGCAATGTGGTGAAAAGATCGCTCATTGGGCTGGGCTATAACGGCACCATCACCCCGCCGGTTATCCAGCGCAACATTCTGGAAAATCCGGGCTGGTACACGGCCTATACGCCGTATCAGGCGGAGATTTCCCAAGGGCGGCTGGAAGCCGTTTTGAACTTCCAGACCATGGTGGCCTCGCTCACCGGCATGGAGATCGCCAATGCCTCGCTGCTGGATGAAGCCACGGCGGCGGCGGAAGGTGTGGCGATGGCCTTTGCCATGCATAAAGCAGGCAGCAAGGTGATTGCGGTGGCACGGGATGTGCACCCGCAGACCCGCGCCGTGATTGCCACCCGCGCCTGGCCGCTGGGCTGGGAGATTGTGGATGTGGCCCCCGGCGATGCGGCGGGGATTAAGGCCGCAAAGCCGTTTGCGCTGGTGCTGAATTATCCTGGTTCCACCGGGGAGGTTCGGGACATTGCCGCGGAGATTGCCGCCGCCCAGTCTGTCGGGGCGATGAGCATTGTGTGCGCTGATTTGCTGGCGCTGACGCTGCTGACACCGCCGGGTGAGATGGGGGCGGATATCGCCGTTGGCTCCGCCCAGCGTTTTGGCGTGCCGATGGGGTTTGGCGGCCCGCATGCCGGGTTTTTTGCCACGCGCGATGCCTTTAAGCGCGCCATGCCGGGCCGGTTGGTTGGGGTTTCCGTGGATGCCGCCGGGCGCCCGGCGATGCGCCTGGCCTTGCAAACCCGCGAGCAGCATATCCGCCGCGAGAAGGCCACGAGCAACATCTGCACGGCCCAGGTGCTGCTGGCGGTGATGGCCGGGTTCTACGCCGCCTGGCATGGGCCTGAGGGGCTGCGAGATATTGCCCGGCGCGTGAATTTGCAGGCGCGGCTGCTGGCTGAGGTGGCGGTTAAGGCCGGGTTTACCCTGCGGCACAGCGCGTATTTCGACATGCTGGCGATTGAGGCCGGGGCGAAAGCGGAGGCGCTGATGGCGGATGCCGAAGCCGCCGGGTTCAACCTGCGCCGGATCGACGCGACCGGCATCGGCATCAGCCTGGATGAGAGCGTGACGCGGGCGGAGCTGGAGGCGCTGGCTGGGCTGTTAGGCGGGAAGCTGGCCGAAGCGCAACCCTCCATCCCCGAAAAGCTGGCCCGCCAGAGCAGGTTTTGCACCGAGGAGGTGTTTGCCGCGCATCATTCCGAGCATCTGATGCTGCGCTACATGAAGCGGCTTGAGGATAAGGATATCGCACTCAACCGCTCGATGATCCCGCTTGGCTCCTGCACCATGAAACTGAATGCAGCGGTGGAAATGGCGGCCATCTCCTGGCCGGAATTCGCCAATCTGCACCCCTTTGCCCCAGCCAGCCAGACGGAGGGGTTCAAGGTGCTGATCGACGAGTTGGCGGCGCTGCTGTGCGAAGTCACCGGCTTTGCGGCGGTTTCCTTGCAGCCCAATTCGGGCGCGCAAGGCGAATTTGCCGGGCTGCTCGCCATCCGCGCGTATCATGAAGCGCGTGGCGAAGGCGCGCGCAATATCTGCCTTATCCCGGCTTCCGCCCATGGCACCAACCCGGCCTCCGCCGCCATGGCGGGCTATAAGGTTGTGGTGGTGGCGTGCGACCGCAATGGCAATGTGGACGTGGCGGATTTGCACAAAAAGGTGGAGGAGCATGGCGAGCGCCTGGCCGCGCTGATGATCACCTACCCCAGCACGCATGGGGTGTTCGAGGTCTCGATTCGCGACATCTGCCAGGCGGTGCACAGGGCGGGCGGCCAGGTTTACATGGATGGCGCCAACATGAACGCCCAGGTGGGGCTGACCAGCCCGGCCAGCATCGGCGCGGATGTTTGCCATTTGAACCTGCATAAAACCTTCTGCATTCCCCATGGCGGTGGCGGGCCGGGGGTTGGGCCCATTGGCGTGGCGGCGCATCTGGCACCGCATTTGCCCACCCACCCGCTGCGCGCGGACGCCGGGCCCGCCACCGGCTATGGCCCGGTTTCAGCGGCACCGTTCGGCTCGGCGCTGATATTGCCCATCCCTTATGCCTATATCCGCGCGATGGGGCCGGAGGGCATTACCCGGGCGACGAAGGTGGCGATTCTGAACGCCAATTATATCGCCAGGCGGTTGGAGGGCGCTTACCCGATACTGTATCGCGGGGCCCAAGGCCGGGTGGCGCATGAATGCATCGTCGATTGCCGTGGCTTTGCGGCAAATTCCGGCGTGCAGGTGGAAGACATCGCCAAGCGGCTGGCCGATTATGGGTTCCATGCGCCCACAATGTCCTGGCCGGTGGCGGGGACGTTGATGATCGAACCGACCGAGAGCGAGGACAAGGCGGAGATGGACCGGTTCTGCGACGCCATGCTGGGCATTGCGGCGGAGATTGCGCTGGTGGCGAGCGGTGCGTTGCCGAAGGATGACAACCCGCTGAAGAACGCCCCGCATATTGCCGCAGAGGTGATGGGCGAGGAATGGCACCATGCTTATTCCCGGCAAGTGGCGGCGTTTCCATTGCCTTATGTGGCCGCACAGAAATATTGGCCGCCGGTGAAACGGGTGGACAATGTGTATGGCGACCGCAATCTCGTATGCTCCTGCGCGCCGCTGGAGGCTTATTTGGAGGCGGCGGAGTAGGCAGCGGAAGTTTTTTGTTTCTTCTTTGTCCTGTCACGAAAAAGCCGCATTTTGCCTGAGCTGGGTGCGGCGGAAATTTTTTCGTGGTCAGTACCAAAATATCACTTGCATCAGGGGGGGTATGGCCTCATAAGCCGCCCCCTACTGGCCCAGGGGGGCGCAGCGCGGTGCTGCGTTCTACAGGCTGTCTACTAGTTTGGGGGTTCGCAATGAACGCACTTG
>JAGWIE010000097.1 GCA_028866445.1 Rhodospirillales bacterium
ATTTTCTCGCGCGCGGCATCATCCATCGCATAAACACTCTTGGCCCCTTGCGTCAGGCGATAGAGCGGCGGCTGTGCCAGATACACATGGCCGTGACGGATAAGTTCGGGCAATTCGCGGTAAAAAAACGTCATCAACAACGAGGCGATGTGCGCGCCGTCCACATCTGCATCGGTCATGATGATGATGCGCTCATAGCGTAGATTCGCACGGTTGAAGCTGTTGCCTGTGCCGCAGCCCAGCGCCTCGATCAGGTCTTTCAATTCCTGGTTCTGCTTCAGCTTCTCCACGGAAGCCGAGGCGACGTTCAGAATCTTTCCCTTTAGCGGCAGAATCGCCTGGGTGTTGCGGTTGCGCGCCTGTTTGGCGGAGCCACCAGCCGAATCGCCCTCCACCAGAAAAATCTCGGTGCCATCGGCACTTTCCGTGGCGCAGTCAGCCAGTTTGCCGGGCAGGCGCAAACGCCGTGTGGCGGATTTGCGCGGCGTGTCTTTCTGTTCCTTGCGGCGGATTCGCTCTTCCGCGCGGTCCACCACATAAGCCAGCAAATTATCCGCATTGGCCGGATCGCCTGCCAGAAAATGGTCGAACCGGTCGCGCAGCGAGGTTTCGGTCAGCCGGCCGGCTTCCTGCGTTGTGAGTTTTTCCTTGGTCTGGCCTTGGAAATGCGGGTCACGGATGAACAGCGAGAGCTTGGCGCGCAAGCCCCCCAGCACGTCGTCTGCTATAATCGCCGCACCGCGCTTGTTGCCTCGCGTCTCTGCCCAGCTACGCAGCCCTTTCAGCAGCGCGCTGCGCATCCCCGCTTCATGTGTGCCGCCCAAAGGTGTGGGCACGGTGTTGCAATACGTGTCTATGGTGCCATCGCCCTGTTCCGCCCAGGCCAGTGCCCATTCCAGCTTGCCCTGGTCCTGGCCGTTAATGGCGGCGAATTTCGCCTCGCCCGCCCAGATCTCCGGCAACACCAAAGCGGCCCCGCCCAGTTCAGCCGCCAGCGAGTCGCGCAAGCCACCGGGAAAGTGCAGCTCCGCCTCGGCAGGCGCATCCGACTCGGCTTTCAGCAGGCTGGCATCACACACCCAGCGGATTTTCACACCCCGGAACAGATACGCCTTGCTGCGGCAAAGCTTGAACAGCCTGGCGGGCGAGAATTTCAGCGGTCCGAAAATCTCCGTATCCGGTACGAAGCTGATGGTGGTGCCGCGCCGGTTTTGGGCCGCTCCTACCTCTTCCAGCTTCGTTTGCGGCTGGCCGCGCACATAGCTTTGCCGGTACAGTTTGCGGTCCTTCGCCACCTCGGCGGTAAAGCTGGAGGAGAGTGCATTCACCACCGATGATCCCACGCCATGCAATCCGCCTGAAGTGGCATAAGCCTTGCCGGAGAATTTGCCGCCGGAATGCAGCGTGGTGAAAATCACCTCCAGCGCGGATTTGTTCTTGAATTTCGGGTGCGGGTCCACCGGAATACCGCGCCCATTATCGCGCACGGTAAGTTGGTTGCCAGCACCCAGCCACATCTCGATTGTGCTGGCGTGCCCGGCCACCGCCTCGTCCATGGAATTATCCAGGATTTCGGCGGCCAAATGGTGCAGGGCGTTCTCATCCGTGCCGCCGATATACATGCCAGGGCGGCGGCGGACAGGCTCCAACCCTTCCAGAACCTCGATATCCTTCGCACCGTAGCTGTCCTTGGCGGGGATATTCTCGAACAGATCGCTCAACTACGCGGACTCCTTAACGCACCGGGCATTCTGGTTGCCACGCCGCGCAGGGCACAGGCAAGGGGGGTCATTCCCCGGTATGGTGCAGGTCAAATGATCGTATTCCCGGCGTGCCACGAAATTGCAGCCAGTCCTTATGGTTTAGCGTGTTGCGGGTGTCGTAATAGCCGGAGCGCCAATGCTCTTTCATGGAGATGCGGCTGAACTCGTAATCCTTGGCATCGCCCTCATAGGCTTTCTGCTTATAGATAAGCTGCATGATATTGATTTCGGGCAGTTGCTTCAGCTCTTCTTTCGCCGTCCGCTGCTCATCGCTCAGTTGGGCCGCGGGAATTTTTTCAAGCGCGTCGCGCAGCGCCTGCTTCAGCTTGTGGGTTTCCAAAAAATGGTCGGTGGTGGTGCGGGTGCGGGAGGAATATTGAATATCCTTCTGCCGGGCCAAAACCTCGGGCATGTCGCGCGGGATTTCACCGCTGGCGGAAAACAAATCCACCTGAAAGGCCAGCAGGTTTTTGGAACCGATATTATCCAGCAGATGTTGCAGCGGTGTGTTGGAAACAAGCCCGCCATCCCAGTAATGGTGCTGGTCGATACGGATCATCGGCAGGCCGGGCGGAAGTGCTCCGGAGGCCATGATGTGCTCGGGCTCTATCTCGCGCTCGGCATTGTCGAAATAGGCGAAATTTGCGGTCTCGACATTCACTGCCCCTACCGCGAGGCGAATTTGTCCTTCGTTGATCAGGTTGAAATCAACCAGCATTTCCAAGGTGTGATGCAGGGGGGAGGTGTCGTAAAGTGCTGTTGAAAACCGTGCCCCCCGCGGTGCAAGAAAGCCCGCGAACGGCACGGGTTTGAAAAACCCAGGCTGGCCGAACATCATGCCGTTCATGGCGGAAAGCCCGTTGCGCAGCTTGCGGGCGCTATCGCCCTCAAACCAGGCTGTGAATGGGTCTCGCGCGGTAATATCCGTCCAGAATTTCTCCAGCCGCTCCACCCGGTGTTCGGGCTTATTGCCAGCGATGATGGCGGAGTTCACGGCACCGATGGAAACGCCAGCCACCCAGTCCGGCTCCAGTCCGGCCTCATGAAGTGCCTGATACACGCCCGCCTGATAGGCCCCCAGCGCGCCGCCGCCTTGCAGCACCAGCCCGATCATGTCGCAGCCCTTGGGCCGCTCGATCGGCGAGATAGGCAGCAATTTCCTGCGGTGCGGGCGCTTGGGGTCGGAGAGTATATCCATGGGATGCTGATCCTTCACGGCGAGCGGCTCCAGGGCTTGTGCCCAGGGCTCGCTCAATTCATGCCACCGCGCGGGCGCATGTCAAACCGGCCTTGCTGAAGGATATATGAAATTCGTTCAGCCGTGCCGTGGTCAGCGCAGATGCTCGGCGAAAAAGGCCAATGAGCGCAGCTCCGCCAGCTCCCAATCCTTGGCACTGTAGCTGGGGCGGGGGTCGCAGCCAAAGCCGTGCTGCGCGCCTTCATACACAAACACATCCACGCTTGGCTGTGCGGCCTTAATCGCCTCCACATCGCTCAGCGGAATGCTGTGGTCCTCAGTGCCGAAATGCATCTGCACCGGGCAGTTCGGCTTGGCGGTTTTGGTGGCGGCAATGCCCGCGCCATACCAGCAGCTTGCCGCCTTGAAATGCTTAGTCTGCGTTGCGCCATTCCAGGCCAAGGTGCCACCCCAGCAATAGCCAATAATTCCCACCGGTTTGCCGGAAAATGCAGCGGCGGTGGCCTCCAAATCCAGCAGCGTTTTTTCTTCGGGAATTTTTGCCCGCGCCTCCAGCCCGGCTTTAACCCCCGCTTCTGAATAATCCAGCTCCATACCTGGTTCCACGCGGTCGAAAATCGCTGGGGCCAGCACGCGGTAGCCGTATCCGGCCAGGCGCTCCGCCACTTCGCGGATATGCGGGTTCACGCCAAAAATCTCCTGCACAACCAGCAGGCCACGGGGGGCGTTTACATTCCCGGCTTCGAAGGCTTGAAACTTATGTCCGTCAGCGGCGGTCAATGTCATCATGGTCTGCGATCCCTTTTTGCCAGGCACACGCAATTCCAAAAATTACGCGTATGGCGCGAATTCCCGCGCCAGCTTCTCATAGATGTCTCGTTTGAACGCCACTGCAAGATGCGGCAGCTCATCCAGCCGCGCCCATTTCCAGTCCTCAAATTCCGGGTGTGCATCAGCGTGTAGGTTTATATCAGAATCCTCACCGGTGAATCGCAGCGCGAACCATCTCTGCCGCTGTCCGCGATATTTCCCATTCCACGCCACGCCCACCAAATGCGGCGGCAGATCATAAAGCAGCCAATCAGGATATTCGGCAATAATCTCCGCCTTATCGGTGCCGATTTCCTCTTTCAGCTCGCGCAAAACGGCAAGGCGAATGTTCTCGCCTTCATCAACACCACCTTGCGGCAATTGCCACGCATCAGGAAAGCCTTTGCGCCTGCCTACAAATACCAGCCCAGCCTTGGAGAACAGCACAGCGCCGACATTCAGCCGGTAGGGCAAGGATTCGTGGTTTGCCATGGCGCACCGGTGCTCCTAATTCGCGGCCGTTGTCACTGAAGAGGCTTTCATATCCGCGATCAGCTTCAACGCCATCTGTAGCTGGAAATCCGTGGAGGGCTTGGTAGGGTCGAAAGCGGGCCAATTGGCGGGCGGTTTGTCAGGAATGCTGGCGGCCACTGGCGGCAAGGGCAAAGCAGGTGGCAAAGGCGGTGTTTTTTGCTGTGTCGGGTTGGTGAAGGCGTTCAGCAAATCCGTCTCGCGCAGTTGCGAGAACGCGTCCTGCGGCGTCGCGGTGTCGGAGACATGCACATTCGGCGTCACGCCATAATCCTGGATCGACTTGCCAGACGGCGTGAAATACAGCGCCGTGGTCAGCCGCAGCGCACCTTCATTGTCGATGGGGATGATGGTCTGCACGGAGCCTTTGCCGAAGGTCTTGGTGCCCAGCACCAGCGCGCGGCGATTCTGCTGCAAGGCCGCTGTTACAATCTCCGCGGCTGAAGCTGTGCCGGCATTGGTCAGCACCACCATCGGCGCGCCGTTCAGAATATCATTATCCTGCGCGTACCAAACCTGGTCATCTTCCGGGTGCCGGCCATGGGTTGAAACAATCTCACCGCTGGTCAGGAAATCATCGCTCACCGCTACGGCCTGGTCCAGCAGCCCGCCGGGGTTGTCGCGCAAATCCAGAATATAGCCGTGGATATTGCCATGGGCCTGGGCAGCAAGGCTGCGCACCGCATCGCGGATATGCGGGTCGGCATTCTCGTCAAAACTATCCAGCCGGATATAGCCGACCGGCCCGGCGCTGCTGGTGAGCAGCTTGGATTTCACATCCTGAATATGGATTTTCTCGCGCGTCAGCGTCACGTGCACCGGGGTGTTGATGCCGTTGCGCTTCAGGGTGAGCGTAATCTGGGTTCCGGCTGGCCCGCGCATTTTGGCCACCGCATCGTCCAGAGAGAGACCATCGGTATCATGGCCGTCGATCTCAACGATGATATCGCCCGGCTTGATCCCGGCCTTCGCACCCGGCGTGCCATCGATTGGGGAGATCACTTTCAGCAACCCGCCTGCTTCGGTTACTTCCAGCCCCAGCCCGCCAAATTCACCGGAGGTTTGCACCTGCATATCGGCATATTGCCGCGCGTTCATGTAACTTGAATGCGGGTCGAGCCCCGAGAGCATACCATTGGCGGCGTTATAGATCAGCTTGTCCGTCGGCGGATCAATCACGTAATTCTGTTTGATCTGCGAGAAAATATCGCTGAACAGGGAAAGTTGCTGATAGGTGCTGTCATTTGGCGAGGCCTGGCCAAACGCGCGTGATAAAGGCTGCGTGAGCGAACCGGCGGCCAATCCCGCTGCAAAAATTCCGCCGAGCATTAAACCGCTGCGCAACCGCATATACTACTTCCTCTTAAATGCCGGGCGCGTTGCCCTGGCCTCATTAGATAGCATCCGGGCTGGATTATCCAGAGTGCCCGGCGGCCAACCATGATGTTGGGTCAATCGGCAAGCCGTCGCGGCGCAATTCCACATAAAGATGTGGTTGGTGCGCGGGGCGGACTGGATCGAAAGCTTGCATAATGCCCAAAGGCTGGCCGTGCAGCACGCGCTGGCCTTGCGTTACATCAAGCCGGTTAATGCCCGCCAGCACGGCGGAAAGGCCGCCGCCGCAATCTGCGATCACAACATTGCCGTAGCTTGGCAGTGGCCCGGCATACATGATGGTGCCGCGGCAAGGGCTGGTAACGCGCCCGCCCGGTGCGGTGGCATAGGTAATGCCGGTGGAAG
>JAGWIE010000098.1 GCA_028866445.1 Rhodospirillales bacterium
CCGGTCATGGCCCGCATGGCCATCTCCCAGCGTTGTATATCATCCCAAACTGGCTGATCAGTATTTTGCATTGGCTTATGCCCGCGTGGTTCTTCCCGATAGTCTGTACCGTTCCGGCGGTGTTATGGGGAGCGGGGGCCGCGCGGAAAACGATGCATTCAAGCGGGTGGAGGTGTTCATTGCTTCGGGGAGTGTGTCCTCGCGCATGACCTTTACCACATTCTGCGCAAAGTACATATTATAGTTTATAAACTTAAAATGTGTAAGCGGGCAATGCATGCCGCATGGATATGCGGCAATTGGTGGGACGGAATTTTGCCCGGCTGCGCAAGGCCAGGGGCCTGACGCAGGAAGAGGTTGAGGCGCGTTCGGGGGTCAGCCAGCAATATTTGAGCAGTCTGGAGCGGGGGCGGCGGAATCCAACCGTGATCACGCTGTATGAATTGGCGCGGGTGCTCGAAGTTACCGTGGCAGATCTGTTGCAGGTGGATGAGGAATGAGCCGCTCGGCGGATCGCCAAAAGCGCATCCTTTGCGGGTGCGCAACCAGGGGCTTGGCCCCGCTTGGTTATCTTCTCTCTGCCGTCTCAATGAAAATCGCGGCTTTTGCCGACAACCCGCTCCTGGCGCGGATGGCCGGGGCGCCGGTTCGCGGGCGGGGCGGCATCAGGGCCATCCAACCCGGTGATCCAGCCGGAACGGTTGGCCAGGCGTTCGACGGTGATGTGGGTGACACCTTCTTCTGAACGTTGCAGCCGCCCTTCGGCGATGAGCAGCGTGGCGCCGAGGATTTTTTGCCGTAAGGATTGCACCAGCGATTGCCAGACGATGAGGTTGGCGATGCCGGTCTCATCCTCGATGGTGATGAACACCGTGCCCTTGGCCGTGCCGGGGCGCTGGCGGACGATCACCACCCCGCCCACGCGCAGCTTCGTCCCGTTCCGGGCTTGGGTGGCCTGCATGCAGGTAACGGCTCCGGCTTGCGTCAGCTTGTTGCGCAGTAGCGCGCAAGGGTGAGCGCGCAAGCTGAGTCCAAAGCTGCAATAATCCGCCACCACTTCCTCACCCGCACTCATCAATGGCAGTTCGGCTTGCGGTACGGCGCATGGGGCGATCAGCGCCGCGCCTGTCTGGCGCACAGCCACCTGCCACAACGCCTTGCGGCGGCCAGAAATCAGGCTGGCCAGTGCCTCGGCCGCGGCCAGGGCTTCTAAGGCGGCTTTGGGCAGGTTCAGTTCTTCGATGCTGGTGAACCGCCGCCCGGCCAGTTGCGTGGCCCACCCTTGCTGGAACCCGTCCACGAGCCGCAAGCCCAGCCGCAGCGCGCCCCCCTCTAGCGTGCAGTCCCACTCTGAAAAATTCACATCCACCGGCCGTACTTCTACCCCATGCTCACGCGCATCGCGGATGATCTGCGGCGGGGCGTAAAACCCCATTGGCTGGGCATTGATCAGTGCTGCCGTAAAGGCTGCCGGATGATGGCATTTGAGCCAGGCCGAGACATAAACCAGCTTGGCGAAACTTGCTGCATGGCTCTCGGGAAATCCGTAAGAGCCAAATCCTTCGATCTGGCGGAAACATGCCTCGGCAAAGCCCTGCTCGTAACCGCGTTGTACCATTCGCTCCACCATCATGGTTTTGAATTTTTCGATGGTGCCGAGATTGCGGAACGTCGCCATGGCCCGGCGCAAGCCGTTGGCTTCCTCGGGCGTGAATTTTGCCGCAACCATGGCGATCTTCATTGCCTGCTCCTGGAACAAAGGCACGCCCAGGGTTTTGCCCAAAATCTCTTCCAGCTCATTCGGCTGGCCCCCGACGCGGGCAGGGTAGCTCACTGCCTCCTTGCCCTGGCGGCGACGTAAGTAAGGGTGCACCATATCCCCCTGGATCGGCCCGGGCCGGACGATGGCGACCTCGATGACGAGATCGTAGAATTTTTCTGGCCGCAGGCGCGGCAGCATGTTCATTTGCGCCCGGCTTTCCACCTGGAACACGCCGATGGAGTCACCCCGGCTCAACATCTCGTAGGTGGCTTTGTCCTCAGTCGGGATGTCCGCCAGATCATGGAGGCCGAGCATGGCAAAGCATTTGCGGATGCAGGTGAGCATCCCTAGCGCCAGCACATCCACCTTCATCATCTTCAGCGCGTCGATGTCATCCTTGTCCCATTCGATGAAGCTGCGGTTTGTCATGGCGGCGGGGCCGATGGGCACGCTCTCATCCAGCCGCCCCTTGGTGAGTACGAAGCCGCCGACATGCTGGGAGAGATGGCGCGGCAGCCCCACCAGATCGCGCGCGATGAGCAGCGCGCGTTTGAGGCGCGGCTCGTCCGGATCCAGCCCGGCCTCGCGCAGCGTATCCGCGCCCCATAACTCATCGCCGGGGTTCCAGGTCTGGGCCGCCAGTATCGCGGCAGTGGCGTCGGGCAGGCCCAGCACCTTCGCCACTTCGCGGATGGCTGAGCGCGGGCGGTAATGGATCACCGTGGCGGCGATGGCGGCGCGGTGGCGGCCATAGCGGGTGTAGAGATACTGGATGACTTCCTCGCGCCGCTCATGCTCGAAATCCACATCGATATCCGGCGGGTCGCCCCGCTCGGCGGAGACAAACCGCTCGAACAGCAGGTCGCTCTCGGCCGGGTCCACGGCGGTGATGCCCAGCGCGTAGCACACCGCCGAATTGGCCGCCGAGCCGCGCCCCTGGCAGAGAATTTTCTGCACGCGCGCATGGCGCACAATGTCATGCACGGTGAGGAAGTAGCGCGCATAGACAAGCTGGGCGATAATGCCGAGTTCCTTGTCCAGCAAGGTTTGTACTTTCCGCGGCACACCGGCGGGGTAACGCCAAGCGGCACCTTCCTGCACCAGATTCGCCAGATGCTCATCCGGTGTCAGTCCCGGCGGCACCGGCTCATCGGGATATTCATAGGAAATCTGGTCCAGCGAAAAATGCAGCCGATGCAAAATCTCCTGCTGGCGGCTGAGTGCTTCTGGGAATTTGCGGAACAGCCGGATCATCTCCGTCGGGGATTTGAGATGCCGCTCGCCATGCGGCTCCAGCAAAAGCCCGGCCTGCTCGATGGTGCAGCCATGGCGGATGCAGCGCAGCACGTCCTGTAATTCCCGGATGGCGGGGCTGTGGTAGAGCACGTCATTCGCCGCGACGAGGTGCAGACCGCTGGCTTGTGCGAGGTGTTGCAGGGCTGTGAGCCGCGCCAGATCATCCGGCGCGTAACGGCGCAATGCTGCGACATAAAGCTGTCCGCGCAATTTGGCGGCGGCCAGGTGCAGCCAGGCGGTGAACGCATCATCCAGCACCGGCGGCGGTACCACGATGAAAATCTGCCCCTCGGCATGGGCCACGACATCTTCGAACCGGAGCAGGCATTCGCCCTTGGGCACGCGGGCTTTGCCCAGGGTCAGCAGGCGTGTCAGCCGTCCCCAGGCGGCACGGTCGGACGGGTAGCAGACCAGATCCGGCGCATCCTCCAGCATCAGCCGGCTGCCCGCCAGCAGGCGCAGCCCCGTTGCCTTCGCCGCCACATAAGCGCGCACCACCCCGGCCACTGTGTTGCGGTCGGCAATGCCGATGGCGCCATGCCCCAGCGCTTGCGCTTGCGCCACCAGGCTTTGTGGATGCGATGCCCCTTCCAGGAAGGAGAAAGCACTCTGGCAGAGCAGCTCCGCATACATCAGGCGAACAATCCGTGCAGATACCAGCGCGGTGCGGCTACCCCCTCATGCAGCCCGGCGCGGAACAGCCAGAAGCGGGCAGCTTCCAAATCTTCTACCTGGTAATAATCCCGGATTTTCTCTGCCTCCGGCCGGGTTGGGTCGTGCGGGTGCGCCCACCAGTCCCGCGCGACGCGCTCCGGCCCTGTCGCCCAGCGCAGCCGGTGGGCTTTACCTTCCCAGGTGAATTGCACCGGCGGGTCATCCGGTACCGGAGCGATGGCGGTGATAAGTGCAGGCGGGTTAAGCAAACGAAGCGGGCGGGGGTGATGCGGTTTGGGCCATGCCACGGGGCGGACCTTCACGGCCAACCGTTCCGTGGCAAATTCCGGGATATGCGAGGCATGCGGCGCCACTCGCCAGATTCGGGCGGGACCCAGACGATTGAGTAGCGTGTTCAGCGGGCGGGCATAATCCGGGGTTTGTGCGCCCAGATCCTGTTGCACCAGGGCCAGCGGTTCGGTGAGCGGGGCCTCCAGGGCAACCGCCTCGATGCCAAAGCCTGGGTCGATCTCCTGCGCCAGTTTTTCGATCAGCAATTTGGCGATTTGCGCTTCATCCCGGCAGGGGGTGGCAAAGGCAAGGTGGATCGCCGGGCAGGCGCGATCTACCCGGTAAAACCGGGCGGTGAGCGCGGTTGCGCCCAGCGTCGCCGCGGTGAGCCGTGCGCAGAGCCGGGCTGCCAGCTTGGTCAGCACCGCCTGTAACTGCGTGGGTAGCCATAACGGCTCCATAAACGGCTCTGCTTCGCGCCACTCCGGCGGCGCGGTGATGAAGCGGATGACCTCCGGCGCCTCACCCAGCGCTTGGGCCAGGCGTAAGGCGGGTGCTTGCCCATAGCCCGCCACCAGCCCGGCCCGTGGCAGGCGTGCCAATTGCCCGATGGTGCGGATGCCGATGCGGCGCAGCCAAGCTATGGGTTCCGGTGCAAGCCGCAGGGCTGCCAATGGCAGGAGCAAAATATCAGGGCTGCCCGGCTTGCCGTAGCGCGCCAGCCCCCAGGCAGCGGCGGCTGTATCCGCGGTCGCCATGCGGGCATTGGGGAGCCGTGCCGCCAGCCGGGTCATCAGCCTAGTCTCCCTGCCAAACAGATGCGCGCAGCCGGTGATGTCCAGCATCACCCCGTCTGGCGGATCAGGCGCGGTGAGCGGCGTAAAAGCCTGGCACCAAAGTGCTAATGTGGCCAGATCATCCGGCCCGGCGCAGGCCAGGGAGAGAAAACGGCGTTTCTGCATCCCATCCCTCCTTCAGGGTAAACAGATACGTCCCCGGCATGGCCCCCTTGGCGTAGAGCAGCTCCGCCCTTAATGCCGGGGCGTGGGGGCTGCCTGGGGCCGGATGCACCATCCAGCGCGAGGCAAAGGCGGTGGAATCCTCCCGCGTTTGGGCGGGGGTGTGGCGCAACACCAGCCCCAACGCGCCGCCTTGTTTTGCCGCCATAGCCAAACGTTTGGCCGCCAGGCGCGAAAGAGCTTCGCACGCCACGACCCCCGCCATACCGCCGCGCAAAGCCACTTCCGCCGCGCCCAGGGCTTCGGCATCATCCCTCGCCTGGGCAAATAGGCAAAAGGCCGGATCAACCCCCGCCCAGGCGAGCCCTGGCGGGTACCAATCCGGCACGGTGCTCACCCACAGAACAGGCCTTGGCCCCCAGACCATTCCCAGCAGCAACGCCGCCAACCCCATATGTGCAGCCATTCCCGCCGGCGTGCGCAGCTCATGCACGGCTGGGCAGGCGTGCAGAAATGCCGGAAATACAGGGGCGCTAGCGAGGTGAGTGGAAGAGAACATAACAAGAACACTAAATCCACAACTCAGCCCAAGAGTCGAGTCGGGATTTGTGCGGCTGACAGATGATCGGTATCCGGATGTGTCCGGCGAAACAGTGAACTGCCCGGCGGATTACCAAAAACCGCCATCTTGCGGGACGGGCAAGCGGGGGCTTCGGCCCGTTAAATTCAAGTCCTCATATGGTCTTCTCAAACCGCTTTGAAGATCAGTACCTCCTCAGAAGGGGGGGGCAGCGAGGAGAGTGCCGGTTCAGACGGCTGGCCCCGGGCCATGGCTATTCCGAAGGGGAGGGCGTGGCGATGCTCCAGGGAAGTTTGTGATGGCGGTATAGCGCCCATGTACGAACCCGCTCCGCGGGAATGGTGCTTGTGGTGCGTGCGTAGCATCCGCGCCGATATAATTGCTTGAATTGAGGTGGAACTGCGCTTGAGCATGGAGGGTCCCCCTTCAGCTTGAGAGGAAGTTTCCATGTCCATTT
>JAGWIE010000099.1 GCA_028866445.1 Rhodospirillales bacterium
AGATGGCGAGCGTGACTGTTGCGGTGACACACCCCGCGATGCCCTTTGCCGATAACCAGGCACCGGATTACCCGCAATCAGCCATTGATGCCGGGGAGCAGGGCGTGGCGCGTTTCGTGCTTTATCTGGGGGCCGATGGGCGCGTGCAGAGCTTCCACCTTACCCAAACCAGCGGTTATGCGGACCTTGATGCCAATGTGCGCGCGGCGGCCATGGGCTGGCGCTACCAGCCCGCCATGCGCAACGGTGTGGCCGTGCCTTCCACGATCGCGTTTTTTGTAAAATTTGCGCCGCGCTGAAGCCTGCTTGCGGGGGGACGTGAGCCTGCTAGGTTTTGAGTATGCATCTTACCCAACCGCATGAGGCGCCTCCCGCGGCGCAGATTGATTTCAACCAGTTTCTGTCCGTGGATATCCGCATCGGCACCGTGGTGGCGGCGGAGCCTTACCCCGAGGCCCGCAAACCGGCCTATAAGCTGAGCATTGATTTCGGCCCTGGCATTGGCGTGAAACGCTCCAGCGCGCAGATTACCAGGCATTACACGCCGGAGGAGCTACTGGGGCGGCAGGTAGCGGCGGTGGTGAATTTTCCGCCGCGCCAGATCGGCAAATTTATGTCCGAGGTGCTGACGCTGGGCTTTCCGGATGCGGATGGCGAGGTGGTGCTGTTCGCGCCTGACCAGAATGTGCCGAACGGAGCGCGGTTGTTTTAGGGGGATGGGGGAAAGCGGAATGACGGGCTTTGAAGTCTTCAGACAAAAAAGTTGACGCAGAAAATGCGGAGCGGAAGGATCTTAGAAAATGCCTCTATCGCGGCTTTCGCGTAACCGGCGGATTCCGCATCTCTACATCCGTCCCTTGCTTGCGGCCAACGCCTGTACAGGGAGAGCTCGGACGGGCTTCCTTGGAGCGGAGGCAGTTGTCATGGTATAGTAGAGTTAGGCAACGAGACGCTCGCACCTACGCCCATTACTATTTAAGTTCATGGCGACATTATTTAACAACCGCAGCCGGAACAAGCACGGCAGTAGTGGCTGATTGTGGGGCGAGCAACAGGAGGTCTGCAACTAACATATAAGTGTAAACTACGTATCGATCGGCCTCTTCGCGAGACGAGATCTCTGCATGACTACCTTTTTGTGCAGCTGTAAATGCAGCATCCAATCGATCACCAATAAAACGTAAACTCGAACCTACTACTGCCTCATAGCGCCCCGAATCCGAATGCTCTTCGATATAGGCAATAAGACGATTGATGTAATTGTCTGGCCCAAGCTTGATTGTCTTTTGTTTGCCATTAACATTTTTTATTGCATCCGCCGTAGCAGGAAATAGAACATCGGCAAGGTCTTGAAAAATGCGCCTGCAGCTGTGTACTGCGTTTGCCCAATCTTCGGGGTTATCAGAGTGTAGATTCTCGTAAACGGCTGAAAATTTTTGGACTGCTCGGGGCACTGTTTCACTAATTTTTTTATCGACATCAGAACGAATTCGAGAGAAAATATCATCTGCGATGCCAGAAAACCTAAGCTCGTCATACCGTCGCGAAACATACCGATGCAGGAAGCCTCTTCGACTGGCCAGCATTTCGACATCATTAGATAACAACGTACGCAAACTGTTACGCTCAGCAGTGTTTCCTGATGGCTGATGGACGAACTGGCTTGGGTTTGCTGAGGTAATGGATATGTTTGCGTCGCGTGTAGCAGAAATTGCAGCCTTCGTCATAGATATGCGTTCTTCCAGCACCTCAACGGCGAGAGTGCTAGCTTTCTCCAAGACAGTTTCAGTCTTGTCTTTGTTGTGTATCTTAACTTGGCTGATTCGGCCTGCAAGTTGAGCTATACGCCAGACGTCAGAAGGAATACCACTGGGCGTTGAAGGGTAGCCGGAGGCTTCGTATTCAAATGCTAGCTGATGATCTTGATCGTTCAGTAAACGGGCTAAACGAGAGGCCTTTAACAAACAGGCAGACAATGTTGTCTCGGACAACTCAATATTTTCAAGAATTTCACCGGCGAGCAACAACGCCTGCTGGAGCGCTTTCCTGCTCGGTGGGATAGTGTTCTCGTCAACCATCGACGCCCCTTTCTAGAACGATACGATCTTAGCCCAACAGCATGATACTGTAACGTGTATGCGACGAAGCGCACAAGGCTGGGTAGCAAGCGGGCGGACATCGTCCACCATTGATGCGGCGGTTGGTTGTTTGCTCGTCAAATCCGAAATTGATGGCAGGGGTTGTTCACCCTAATTGTCTTTTGTCCGTTTTTTTGGCACGCTTAAACCAAGCCGGAACGACCTGGATGGGCGCGGAGCAGCCAGCAGCCGGTCGATCAAGCCACCAAGGTTGACTGGCGGCTGGCATAGCGCGACCACGCTTCGGCGGCATCTTCATCGAACAACTCTGTAAGTTTGCGCATCATCGTGCCGCCCAGCTCCTCGGCATCCACGATCGTGACCGCGCGGCGGTAATAGCGCGTTACGTCATGGCCAATGCCGATGGCGATAAGCTCCACCGCTTCGCGCATTTCAATGTCCTTAATCACGTCGCGCAGATGCCGTTCCAGATAATTGCCGGGGTTTACCGAAAGCGTGGAATCGTCAACCGGCGCGCCATCTGAAATCACCATCAAGATGCGCCGGTGCTCAGGCCGCGCCAATATACGGCGATAAGCCCAGAGCAGCGACTCACCGTCGATATTTTCTTTCAGCAATCCTTCACGCAGCATCAGCCCAAGATTTTTGCGCGCCCGGCGCCAGGGTGTGTCAGCGGCTTTGTAGATGAT
The DNA here is from genome assembly GCA_028866445.1 of Rhodospirillales bacterium. Classification (GTDB taxonomy): domain Bacteria; phylum Pseudomonadota; class Alphaproteobacteria; order Acetobacterales; family Acetobacteraceae; genus Acidocella. The sequence goes on from JAGWIE010000099.1 coordinate 2,789, forward strand.
GTGGCGCAGATCATTCAGCCGGCCCGGATTTTCCGGTTTGCCTGCCTGCATCCAGGCTTCGCGGCTTTGTCCGCCTTTCCAGGCGCGGGTGGTGAAGCCCAGAACCTCCACCTTCACTGCGCAGCGTTCCAGCGTGCGGGCCAGAATATCCGCACACATTGCCGCCACGGTAATGGGGCGGCCGCGCATGGAACCGGAATTGTCGATAAGAAGTGTGACCACGGTATCGCGGAAATCCGTGTCGCGTTCGCGTTTATAGGTCAGCGCCAGCAGCGGGTCGGCAATCACGCGGGAGAGGCGGGCCGGGTCCAGCATGCCTTCTTCCAGGTCGAATTCCCAGGCGCGGGTTTGCTGGGCCAGCAGGCGGCGTTGCAGCCGGTTGGCGAGTTTGGAGACCAATGCTTGCAGATGCTGCAATTGCTGGTCGAGCTGCATCCGCAGCCGCCCCAGCTCATCCGCATCGCACAAATCCTCAGCAGCCACTTCTTCGTCGAAGGCACGGGTGAAGGCGCGGTAGCCGGTTCTTTCATCGCCCGTTGGCGGCGTGCGCTGCTGCTGCGGGCCAGCGGGGGATTCGCCACCATCGCCGGGCGCATCCTCGGTGTTTTCATCGTCATCGCCGGATTGCTCGGAGCTATCGGCATCGGCCATATCCGGGGCGGAGGCTTGCGCCGGAGCTTTATCCTGCGGGGTTTCGCCTTCGTTTTCCTCGGCCTGATTCTGCTGCGGCGCTTCCTCGTTATTGCCGTTTTCGTCCTCGGCTTGCTCGTCCTCGCCGGGCTCGGCCTCACCCTCGGCGATGTTAACGGCGGCGAGCAGCTTTCGCGCCGCGGTGATGAACGAATCCTGGTTGTTGCGCGCGCTGGCAAGGTCGTTCAGCGCCTGTTCGGCCTGCGGGTCCAGCGTGCCGCGCCAAAGGTCGAGCACGGGCTTTGCGGCATCCGGAATGGAGTCCGGGTCCATCCGCTCACGCGCAAGCAGCGAAAGGGCGGTGTGCAGGGGAATTTGGTCGCGGGAGGATATTTGCGCGAGCCCCGCTTGTTCGTATTCCGCGCCCAGCTTGCCGCGCAGATTGGCGGCGACACCGGCCATGAATTCCGAGCCGACGATTTCAACCCGTGCCTGCTCCAGCGCGTCGAACGCTTCCTTGCCGTCACGCGATGCGGGGGCGCGGGCATTATGCAGGCTGTCGTCATGATGGCGCAGCCTGAGGGCGATGGCATCCGCGGCGGCCCGCAGCTTGGTCATCTCAGGTGCTGGCAGCGTGCGCGAAGGCGGCGGCAGCCGGGCGCGTTTGCCGGTAAGCCCCGAGGGGCCAGGCTGATACGCCACCTGCACATCCGCGTTATGGGCCATGGCGCGCAGCGTGCCCGAAATTGCGCGTTTGAAATCCTCTGCCTTGCCTTGGTCTTGCTTGCTGCTCATGGCGCGTCAGGCGGTTTTGCGCAGGCCAGCCGGAATTTCTTCGTTGAAGCAGCGCTGGTAGTATTCAGCCACCATCTGGCGCTCCGCCTCGTCGCATTTGTTAAGGAAGGTGAGGCGGAAAGCGAAGCCGACATCCCCGAAAATGCGCGTGTTTTCCGCCCAGGTGATGACCGTGCGCGGGGACATGACGGTGGAAAGATCGCCCGCGATGAAGCCCGCTCGGGTGAGGTCCGCCAGCGCCACCATGGCACCAACGCGCTTCTTCGCCGCTTCGTCTTTCGGATCGTAGCCCATTTTCGACATCACGATCGCGACTTCCTGCGCGTGCGGTAGATAGTTAAGCGTGGCGACGACATTCCAGCGGTCCATCTGGCCCTGGTTGATCTGCTGGGTGCCGTGATAAAGCCCCGTGGTGTCGCCCAAGCCAACCGTGTTGGCGGTGGCGAACAGCCGGAAGGCCGGGTGCGGGCGGATGACGCGGTTCTGGTCAAGCAGGGTGAGTTTGCCTTCAACCTCCAGCACGCGCTGGATGACGAACATCACATCAGGGCGGCCGGCATCATATTCATCGAACACCAGGGCGCAGGCATGTTGCAGCGCCCAGGGCAGAATGCCTTCTCGGAACTCGGTAACCTGTTTGCCATCCTTCAGCACAATCGCGTCTTTGCCGACGAGGTCGATACGGCTGATATGGCTATCCAGGTTCACGCGGATACAGGGCCAGTTGAGCCTGGCGGCCACCTGCTCGATATGCGTGGATTTTCCGGTGCCATGATAACCCTGAACCATGACGCGGCGGTTGAAGGCGAACCCGGCCAGAATGGCGAGCGTGGTCTCGCGGTCGAATTTATAGGATTTGTCGATTTCGGGCACATGCTCGGTGCGGGCGGAGAAAGCCGGCACTTCGAGGTCTGATTCGAAGCCAAAAACGTCTTTCACCTTTACCGTAATGTCCGGCAGGTCGATCGCCGAGGTCGGCAGGGGGTGGGTTTGGGTCGTCACGGCGTCGTTCATTCACTCAATTCCTATCAATCGCGCCTCGGCGCACGGGTCTCTGTGCTGGAAGCCCCTTTATGGGGCCGAGGCGGGCACTTCCGGTTGCCGGGATGAGGTTAGTTTGCCACGCAGGGCCGCGTAAGCAAGGTTGATGGTCTTTAAAATCTCTTCGGCTTTGCGGTCGCCATGGTTGGCATCCGGGTGGTGGCGCTTCACCAGCTCTTTATAACGGGTTTTCGCAACGTCCAATGTCACCGGCCAGGAAAGGTTGAGCACCTGCAAGGGCTCGCGCAGTTCAGGCGGGGCACCATGTGTGGCGGGTTTCTGTGGGCGCTTGCCGAAGGCAAAGGCGTGCAGCTCGGCCTCAACCGCTTCTTCCAGCCTCGCCGCCTTGCCGTTCTGGCCAAGCGGCCAGGTGGGGCGCTGCCAGGACGAATCCTCGCGGGTCGAGGCCTCGATCTCATCCGGAGACATGCCTTTGTAGTAATCCCACGAGGCATTGAACGCCCGCACATGCTCCAGGCAGAACCAGTGAAATTCACGCAGCGCCGTGCGGGATTTGGGCGCACGGTATTCGCCCGCATGAGGGCAGCCTGGCGTGTCGCATGGCTGGCCGGGGGCGGCTGGGTCTGGCGCATAGGCGCGGCGCTTGCTTTGCGGCTTGTCGTCGGACGAAATCATGCGCCTAATGTGCGCGCTCGCGCGCCGCGCGGCAACAACCCTTTGCGCCGTTATGCACACGGCGCGGGACAGATAATGGAGTTGACGATGAC
>JAGWIE010000100.1 GCA_028866445.1 Rhodospirillales bacterium
GTTTTATACAGCGCGAAAAGCCTGTTCCAGGCATCCTGGTTCAGCGGCGGCAGCACACCGATAATCGGCTCCCATTTCATGATCGAAAGCCCGGAACCGGAATCGCGCGTATAGCCGCCAATACCGACCATCACCCAGATCATGAAGGCGAGCAGGTAAAGCCAGTTGGCAACCAGCCTCCGGTTGGCCTGGCTTGCCGCCCCCCCGGTGGGGCGCGCGGCACTGAAAGGGCTGCTTGTGGGGCGGGCTGTGTCGCTCGGCACGGATAGGCTCCTTTAAACTTCAGGTCACGGCATTACGCCCCGGGGTGCGAAACCGCCATACCCGCTCAGGTCACTCCGCTATGCAAGTCCGGGTTTGCAGCATCGCCAGCAACTCCCGCCGGGTGGAAGCATTTTCCCGAAATTCGCCCAGCATATGGCTGGTGACCATGGAGACGCCTGGTTTATGCACGCCACGGGTGGAGATGCATTGGTGGTTCGCCTCGATCACCACCGCCACACCGCGCGGCTGCAACACCTGCTGGATGGTGTTGGCAATCTGCGCTGTCAGCTTCTCCTGAATCTGGAAACGCTTGGCATAAGCATCCACCACGCGAGCCAGCTTGGAAATGCCCACAACGCGCGTGCCGGGCAGATACGCCACATGTGCCCGGCCCACAATCGGCACCATGTGATGCTCGCAATGGCTCTCCAGGCGGATATCCTTCAGCAGCACAATCTCGTCATAGCCATCCGTCTCCTCGAAGGTTCGGGAGAGAATCGCCACCGGGTCTTCACCATAACCTTTGAAGAATTCTTCGTAAGATTTCACCACGCGCTTGGGCGTATCGCGCAATCCTTCGCGGGAGATATCCTCACCCGCCCACAGCAGCAGCGTCCGCACCGCCGCCTCGGCCTCATCGCGGCTGGGCCGGGCCAGGCCCTGCTTTTTCTTGGCGGCTTTACCGCCCTTTTCATCGGTCTTCAAAACGCACTCCACTCGGGTTTTAATCGCATCACTTAATTACGTTCGCATGAGCCGGGTGGATCAACCCAGCATAATCTAATGCCGCCGCGCATCCTGGTGCGGGCTATCCAGGCTAAAAGCGGGCACCGCCACATCAAACGCCATGCCCGAAGGCAATAACTGCATATGATATGCGCCCACCATAAAGCCGGATGAAGTGCCGAGCGGCGTGCCGGAGCTATACTCAAATCTCTCGCCGGGTTGCAGCACCGGCTGCTTGCCCACCACACCATCGCCATGCACGTTCACCACCCGGCCAATGGCATCGGTAATCACCCAGCTTCGCTTCAAAAGCTGCACGGTCTCAACACCGTGGTTGATGATGGTGATGTGATACGCCCAGAAGAATTGCCCGGCTTCGGGCTGCGATTGTTCATCCAGATAAGCCACGCGCACCTGCACGGTAATGTCGCCGGTCGTGGCCTCGAACCCTGATTGCATGGCCCCAGCCTATCCCAGCGCGCGCGGCTGAACAAGCAAACCTTATTTTTCCGTATTTTGCGGGGCGGCCATCCCGCTGCTACAGCTTGGCCATGCCGATTTCCTCGCCGTTTAGCCGCGCCGCCATAGCCGCCTGCATCTTGCTATCCGCTTGCGCGGCAGGGCCAGGCGGCAGCACTCCCGCCCCGCTGGCGCAGCCTCATCTTGCCGCCTCCAACCCGGCGCTGGGCGCGTTTCTGGCGGCCCGCTATGCGGATTCGGTGAGCGACCCTGCCCGCGCCGCGCGCTATTACGCGGCCGCGTTGAAGCAAGACCCCACAAACGCGCAACTGGCTGAGCAAGGCTTTATGGCAGGGGTGCTTTCCGGCAGCCCGGAAGCTGTACAATTGGCGCCACGCCTGCCAGGCAACGCCCTCGCCGCTCTGCTGCGCGGCAACCAGGCGGCCATGGCCGGCCATTACGCCCTGGCGGCAAAATTCTTCAACGCCCTGCCTCCCGACCAGCTCGCCGCGATGATCGAGCCGCTATTGCTCGCCTGGACCCAGTTTGGCCAGGGTAATGAGCAAGGCGCGCTGAACACGCTTGGCCCTGCATTCACCGAAAGCGCCTTCGGCGCCGTTTACGTACTCAACGCCGCCCTCATCGCCGATGCGGCAGGCGACACCAAAAGTGCCACCCAGCTTTACGCCGCGGTTTCCGTGGATTCTCCAAATCTGCGCCTCGCCCAAATTCTGGCAAGCTGGTACGCAAGGCAAGGCGAGGCAAGCCAGGCGCAGGCCGTGCTGGCCGCCTTGGTGGCGGCACACCCAGACCTCACAATCGCACTGCCGCAACTGGAAAAGCAGATTAGCGCGCCGGTCATCTCCACTCCGGTGGAAGGCTTGGCGGAGGCTTATCTCACCCTTGCCGCCTCGCTTTCGCAACCCCAGGCGGCGTTTCTGCGCGTTGTGTTCCTGCGCTTTGCCCTGCAATTGCGGCCAGACCTTTCAGCCGCCCGGCTGCTGCTGGCCAACACACAGGTCAACGGCAACGACCCCAGCTATACTCCCAGCAGCGTGCAAATGCAGAACGCCATCGCCACACTGGCACCCATCCAGCCCGCGGACCCGCTTTACGGCCCGGCCGCCCTGCAACAAGCCAGTTTGCTGGCAAGCCTCGGCCAGACGGACCAGGCTGTTGCCCTGCTGGATGGCATGATCGCCAACCAACCTGGCAATGCCGGGCTGCTGGCCGCCGCAGGAGATATCCGGCGTAATGCCGGCCAGTGCCAACAGGCGCTGCCTTATTACCAGAAGGCCATCGCCCTGGCAGGCAATCCGCCCCCACCGGATGCCTGGGCGCTGTATTTCGACCGTGGCATTTGCGAGGACCAGACTGGCAATTGGAGCACGGCGGAACCTGATATCGAGCTGGCGCTGAAGCTCTCGCCAGACCAGCCTTATGTGCTGAATTATCTTGGCTATAGCTGGGCCCTGCACAATGAGAACCTGGACCAGGCGAAGGCGATGCTTACCAAAGCCGCCGGGCTGGACCCTAATGACGGCGCGGTGTTGGATTCGCTGGGCTTTGTTGAGCTGAAACGCGGCAATACCAAACAAGGGCTGGCGCTGCTGATTCAGGCCGTGCAGCTCACCCCGGATAATGCGGAGGTCAACGCGCATCTGGGCGATGCTTTCTGGCAGGCAGGCCAACCACTACAGGCGGGTTATCAGTGGGACCGGGCGCTAAACCTGAACCCGGACCCGAAACTGAAAGCCGCGCTTGAAGCCAAACTCAGCCAGTATTTCAGCCCGCACGCCCCATGAGCATCACCGTTTTCGCCCCGGCCAAGGTCAATCTATATCTTCACGTCACCGGCAAACGGGCGGATGGCTACCATCTGCTGGACAGCCTGGCGGTATTTCCCGGCATGGGCGATCTGGTGGAGGTGGAAGCCGCGGATGAGCTCAGCCTCAACCTCGGCGGCGCGTTTGGCGTGGCACTTCAGGCTGAACCGGATAATCTGCTGCTGCGTGCGGCACGGGCCTTGGCACCTGGGCGCGGGGCGCGGCTGCGGCTGGAGAAAAATCTGCCCGTGGCCTCGGGTATCGGCGGCGGCTCGGCGGATGCGGCAGCCGCTCTCCGGGCATTGTCCGCATTATGGGGCATCAGTAACGCGGATTTGCCAGACATCGCGTTACAACTGGGGGCGGATGTGCCGGTATGCGTCGCCTCACGCCCCGCTCGGATGCAGGGCATCGGCGAAATTCTTAGCCCCGCCCCAAACCTGCCGGAATTTGGCATAACGCTGGTGAACCCCGGCGTGGCCGTGCCTACCCCCGCTGTGTTCAAAGCCCGTTCGGGCGATTTTTCGCCCGCTCCAGCGCTGCCCGTGATGTGGCCAAACGCCGCCTCAATGGCCGCCGATTTACAAAAATGCGGCAACGATCTGCAATCAGCGGCCATCTCCCTCCAGCCGGCCATCGGCGAGGTGCTGGCGGCGTTGAACGCTCTGCCCGGCGCGTTGCTGGCGCGCATGAGTGGCTCTGGCGCCACCTGCTTCGCCTTGTTCAATACCAAAGATGAGGCACAAGCGGCGGCTGCCATGTTAGCCGTGCACTCTGGCTGGTGGTGCTGGGGCGGGGGGCTTTACCAGCCGCCCCAGACCGGCTTATGAGAGCGCGCGCGCATTGGGACGTCGCCAAGCGGTAAGGCAGCGGATTTTGATTCCGCCATGCGGAGGTTCGAATCCTCCCGTCCCAGCCAATCTCACATCACCGGAAGAACAAGCTTCGCGGTGCAGCCAGAACCCGGCGCGCTTTCAAGCTCAAGCCGCCCCCCCGCCGCTGCCGCAACGCGTGCCGCAATGGCCAGGCCAAGCCCCCGCCCCGCACCGTTCGCGCGGGAGGAGAACAGCAAACACCGCGCCTGTGCCATAATCTCGGGTGGCATACCTGGCCCATCGTCGCGCACGGCAATCGTTGCGGCTCCGTTCTCCACCACGGCACCCAGCCTAATGGATGAACCGCTCTCCTGCACCGCGTCGCGCGCATTCTGCAAAAGTTCCGCCACCGCCAGATGCAATTGTGCAGGGTCCACCTGCACGCAGATTGCCTCATCCGGCAGATGCAATTCCAGCCCCTGCCATTCCGGCATTGCGGCTATCTCGCGCATTAACTGGGCTAAAGGCACTGGCTCAGGTTCCTGCGCCAACCGGCCAGAATACACCAACAATCGCCGGGCAAACGCCACGGCGCGCACGCTGGAAGCATTCGCGCCGTTGATATAACCGTCCAACCCAGGCGTTCCAGCACGGGCCACACGCAGTTGCAGCAATTCCAAATTGCCCATAACGCCGGTAAGCAGATTATTGAAATCATGCGCAATCTGGGCTGCAAATTCCTCCAACTCAGCGTCCCGCGCTCGGCCATTACCCTGGTCCAGTGTCATACCCCCGCCATAAGACGATATTTCATCCCCAAAAATTTAAAAAACGACACCCAGAGGTAAGGCATGTAATGATAGATTAACGCTATACAAGGAACCGGCAAGTATAGCGTTTGGAGGAGTTAAGTTCATGCGGATATTGCTCATCGAGGATGATGAGTCCGTGGCGCAGATCGTGACCACCGGCATGAAGGACGCCAACCACGAGGTCACCCACACAGCGGATGGCCATGATGGTTTTGAGCAGGCGATGGATAAGCGGTTTGACGTGATGATTTTCGACCGCCAGCTTCCCGGCGGGGTGGATGGCGCGGAACTGCTGCGAAAATTGCGGGACAAGCGGGTGGAAACGCCGGTGCTGTTTCTCTCCGGATTGGGCGCGCTGGGGGATTGGATGACCGGATTGGAAGCGGGCGGAGACGATTATATCGTTAAACCCTTCATATTCTCAGAACTACTGACCCGTGTGGAAGCTCTACATCAGCGTCGGGAAACCACCACCTAGCCGCGCAAAAAACGAACAAGCCCCGCCGTTGAGCCATCGGCTTGCGCGGGGTTTTCCTTACCTTCCACCACTGGCATCAGCTTGGTCGCCAGCTCCTTGCCCAGTTCCACGCCCCATTGGTCAAAAGCGTTGATATTCCAGATCGCGGCTTCCATGAACACACGGTGCTCATATAAAGCCACCAGCTTGCCCAGCGTCGCCGGGTCCAAAATTTCATAGGCTGTCACCAGCGAGGGCCGGTTGCCGGGGAAAACGCGATGAGGGTTGCCGTCGGCTTCCTCTAACGTGCGGCCTCGCAGCAGGGCTTGGGCCTGGGCCAGGCAATTGGCGATGAGCAGGTGGTGATGCTGGGCTAGCTCCGGCTCGTGCCCCTTCGCCGCAATGTAGAATTCGCAGGGTATGACATTCGTGCCCTGGTGGAGAAGCTGATAGAAAGCGTGCTGGCCATTGGTGCCAGGTTCGCCGAACACCAGCGGGCCGGTGGGGTGGGCAACGGCTTCACCTTCCCGCGTCACGCGCTTGCCGTTGGATTCCATGTC
>JAGWIE010000101.1 GCA_028866445.1 Rhodospirillales bacterium
AGCGCCTCGCTGGGTTCAGCATCCGCCACCAGCGTCACATAAGCATAGATGCCCTGGCCTTTAATGTCGTGCGGAAAGCCCACCACCGCCGCCTCGGCCACCGCCTCATGCGCCACCAGCGCGGATTCAACCTCCGCCGTGCCCATGCGGTGGCCAGAGACGTTGATCACGTCATCCACCCGCCCGGTAATCCAGTAATAGCCGTCCGCATCCCGCCGCGCGCCATCGCCGGTGAAATACAGCCCCTTGAAGGTGGAAAAATACGTCTGCACGAAGCGCGCATGGTCGCCATAAACGCTGCGCATCTGCCCCGGCCAGCTATCAGCGATGCAGAGATTGCCCTCCGTTGCACTGAAAAGCTCATGGCCCTCGCCGTCCACCAGGATCGGCTTGACACCCGGCAGCGGCAGCGTGGCGGAGCCCGGCTTCAAATCCGTGGCCCCCGGCAGCGGCGAAATCATCAACCCGCCGGTTTCCGTCTGCCACCACGTATCCATAATCGGGCAGCGGTGCTCGCCCACCACCCGGTCATACCAGTGCCAGGCTTCCGGGTTGATCGGCTCGCCCACCGACCCCAAAATCCTTAGGGATTTACGAGACGTTTTCTTCACCGGGCCCTCACCGTCACGCATCAGGGCGCGGATGGCGGTGGGTGCTGTGTAGAAAATATTCACCTGGTGTTTGTCCACCACCTCCCAGAACCGCGAAGTCGTGGGATAGTTCGGCACACCCTCGAACATCAGCGTGGTGGCACCATTAGCCAGCGGGCCATACACAATATAGCTATGCCCGGTCACCCAGCCCACATCCGCCGTGCACCAGTAAATCTCGCCGGGGTGATAATCGAACACATATTCATGCGTGAAGCTCGCCCACACCATGTAACCGCCGGTGGTGTGCAGCACACCTTTCGGCTTGCCGGTGGAGCCCGAGGTATAGAGAATAAACAGCGGGTCCTCCGCGTTCATCTCCACGGCCTCGTGCGTCGCTTCCACCTTCGCCGCCTCCTCATGCAGCCACACATCGCGGCCCGCCTGCATGGCCACATCCCCGCCGGTCACTTTCACCACCAGAACGGTCTTCACACCCGGGCAGGTTGTCAACGCCTCATCCGCATTCGCCTTCAGCGCCACGCGGCGGCCGCCGCGCCGCCCCTCGTCGGCGGTGATTAACGCCACCGACCCGCAATCCTGAATCCGGCTGGCGAGTGAGTCCGGTGAGAACCCGCCAAACACCACGGAATGAATGGCGCCGATACGCGCGCAGGCCAGCAACGCCACAGCGGCCTCCACCACCATCGGCAGATACACTGTCACCACATCGCCCTTCTTCACACCTTGCGCCACCAGCACATTGGCCATGCGGCATACCTGCTCGTGCAACTCCCGGTACGTCACTTTTATGGACTCGCTCGGGTCGTCGCCTTCCCAGATAATCGCTACCTGGTCGCCCCGCTCGGCCAAATGCCGGTCCAGGCAATTGGCGGCAGCGTTCAGCGTGCCATCCTCGAACCATTTAATCGAAACATCGCCAAAGAACGTCGTGTTTTTGATCTTCGTCGGCGGCTTCATCCAGGTGATGCGCTTGCATTCCTCCGCCCAGAATCTCTCCGGCTCATTGCCGGCGCGCCGGGCCATTTCCTCATAGCGGGCACGGCTCACCAGCGCCCTGGCGGCGATTTCCGGCTTCACCCGAATTATCTCGGCATCCGACATTTGCGGGCTCCTCCTGGTTTGCTTTTTTCGTAAAACCAGTATCGCAAAATTTCGTGAACCGCGCCAACACTCCCCCCAGGCTTAGAGATCGTTGACAAAACTTTATGTTTCTGTGCCTGCTGGCAACCACAATCGACTTTGGACTTGACTTGAGTTCGCGCGCTCCCAGCGGCTGGACGTTAGACAAGGCGACCAGAACCCGGTTGTCCCGGCATAACCCGGGGTGATGACATGTTTTGAGGAGCGACGAAGAAAATGGCAATCGGTACCGTGAAATGGTTCAATACAACAAAAGGCTTCGGCTTCATCGTGCCGCAGGATGGCGGTAAGGATGTGTTCGTGCACATCACCGCGGTGCAGTCCGCTGGCCTGCGCGGCCTGAATGAAGGCCAGAAGGTAAGCTTCGACATCACCAAGGAACGCGGCAAAGACGCTGCGGTAAACCTCAAAGCGGTTTAATCAGCCACCCGTATTCGGCCTGTAGGCGGTGGCGAACTGGTTGATGGCCTCTTCGATCTCCTGATCGGAAAGCAAAACCAGCCCACCTGCCTGCAAACACAACAGATATTGCTGCGCCAGCACTTCCAGCTCGCTCGCCGCGTTCAGCGCCGCGAACACATCCCTCCCCACAGCCAGCGCACCATGGTTGGCAATCAGGCAGGCCGTGCGCCCTTCCAGCGCCGCCAGCACCGCGTGTGAAAGTTCCGCCGTGCCAAACAGCGCATAATCGGCGCAGCGCACATCGCCGCCGCCAAACCGCGTGACCATGTAATGGCAGCCCGGTATCTCCCGCCGCGCCATGGAAAGGGCGGTGCAATACGGCGCATGGTGATGCACCACCCCGCCCACTTCCGGCCGGGAGAAATACACATCCAAATGAAACCGCCATTCGGATGAGGGCCGGAACCGCCCTTCATAGCTGCCATCCTCGCGCAGCAGCGGGATCATCTCCGGCGTCAATTCCTCATAAGGCACCGCCGAGGGGGTAATCAAAATCCCCTCCGCCCCACGCAGAGACACATTGCCGGACGTGCCGGCGGAAAGGCCGCGTGCCGCCATGGCGCGCGCGGCAGCGATGAGATTTTCCCGGTCTGAAGCCATGGCGCGGCATAGCACGACGCTCTAAGGCACATATAGTTAAGTATTGACTTATCTATTTCTGCCTCTATAGTTAAGCAAATGCTTAACCAATCCGCCGCCCTTGACCTCACCTTCCAAGCCCTGGCCGACCCGGCGCGGCGGGCCATGCTTGAGCGTCTGTCAACCGGCTCCGCCTCGGTCAGCGAGCTGGCACGGCCGTTTTCAATGTCCATGCCGGCGGTGCTGCAACATCTGGCGGTGCTGGAAAATGCGGGCTTAACCCTCTCGCGCAAATCCGGGCGGGTCCGCACCTGCGAAATCAACCCGCAGGCGCTCAACACCGCGCAGGATTGGCTTTCCGCCCGCCGCGCGGAATGGGAGCACCGGCTGGACCGGCTGGAAGCCTATCTCAACGAACTGCAAAACAAGGATCAGGGGAATGGATGAGTTTCAACCCGGCATGAAGCCGGAGCCATTGGTGATATCCCGGTTGCTGAACGCGCCCCGGGAAGCCGTCTTCCGCGCCTGGAGCGACGCCGCTTTCGTGAAACGCTGGTTCGCGCCGGAGGGCATTACCGTGCCGGAAGCCGTGGTTGAGCTGCGCACCGGCGGACGTTTCGAGGTATGTATGCGCCTGCCGGATGGCACGCAGCATTGGATGCGCTGCCGTTTCACCGAAGTGGTGGAGCCGGAAAAAATTGTATTCACCGGCACCGTGGATGGGCCAGGCGGCAAGTGGTTTAACGTCATCACCACCATATCCCTGGCCGGGGAAGCGGGAAAAACCCGGCTGCATGTGGTGCAGGAATATGAAATCCTCTCCGCCCAGGCGCTTGGCGCGCTCAAAGGCGCGGAGGCGGGCTGGAGCTCCACGCTGGCGCAGCTTGGCCGGGAGGCCGAACGCCTCGCCACCCCGGCGGTGCACGGCAGTTTCACACTGGAACGCCAGCTTCCCGCACCGCTAGCGGCGGTGTTCCACGCGCTCACTAACCTAGAAGCGAAATCGCGCTGGTTCGCGGGCGGCACCGGGCAGCAAATCCTGGCCCGCCACATGGAGGCCAAGCCCGGCGGGCGGGAGCACGTACACGGGCGCTGGGCGGACGGCACGGAATCAATTTTCGATGCCGTTTATTTCGAGGTCCTGCCCAACCGGCGGCTGGTTTATGCCTATGAGCTGCATCTGAACGGCGTCAGAATCTCCGTTTCTCTCGCCACACTGGAGCTAACCCCGGAAGCTGCGGGAACCCGTCTCACTGTTACCGAGCAAGGCAGCTTCCTGGATGGCTATGAGGATAAGGGTGCGCGCGAACACGGTACCGGCTTCCTGCTGGACCGTCTGGTTCATGCCCTGGGCGGGCCGCCGCTTACGGGGCAGGCGCAAAATTAAACGCGGGCGAAACCTTCATGGTGCTGCCATTCCAGCGCAGCGCCAGCGCGGTCTGCTTCACCGGTGCCTTGGCGAAATCCTGGGCCAGGCAAGCGGCCCGCGCGTCCTCAGCACTCACATAACTAATTTCAGCACTCGCCCCGCCCGATGCCGGGCGCAAATCACCGATGGAAAGCAACACCGCCTCGTCCCCACTGCGGTTCTGGCAATTGCCGTTCGGGTTCACGGTGCCGCGCACATCCGCCGCGCGCAGCAAGGCACCCTTCTCGCCTGTCGGCGGCGGCAGGTTTTGCACGGCCAGCAAGCTATCCTCCTCACCCTGCTCCTGGCCGCTATAAAGGCAGATAAATTTCGCGCGGCCCATTGGGTTGAGCGAAACGCAATGCCCGGCCTGCCCGCCTGGATACCACGCCATCAGCCTCCAATGCCCCTGCCCGCCGGTGAACAAAATCCCGCCGCCCAAATTCGTCGCCAGCGACTCAAAACTGCCCGTATAGGTAACATAAGCATCATCGGCATCCGTGCTGGTAAGGTGCCCATAGATCACGCTTTGCAGCGTCAGCCCCAACCCCAACCCTGCCCCGCCATAATCCTGGCTGGGGTAGCCCTCCAGCGTGGCGCATTCATGCGCGAACCCGCCGCCAGGGCCTGAAGCCCCGCCGCACACCAACGGCAGAAACGCTGCCTGCTCCGCGCCCGTTAACGCCCTGGGGTCGTAATTCGCCACCTGTTGCTGTGTGGGTTGCCCAACATCGCCGCCATTTTGGCCGTGGCGTGGCCATAACAGCACCAGCCCTGCGCCAATGATAACAAGCAGCGAAAACAGAGTGGCGATGCGCTTCATCCAAAACCCCCGAATCATTTCACAACATGGCTTGCCCCGTTTCCAGGTAACGGTAAACAGGGAACACGGTAAGGTTTTGGAAAGATGAGCAAAATGGTCCTGCGGCGTGTTCTGCTTGGCGGCCTGCCCGCGCTGCTTACCGGCTGCGCCGCCTGGCAGGCCCCCGGCTATAATCTGCCGCCGCTGCCCGCCGCACCGGGCGGGCCATATATTCTCGGCTCAGGCGATGTGCTGAGCATCCGTATTTACGATCAAAACCAGATGTCCGGCACTTACCATGTGGATGATAGCGGGTTTATCGATCTGCCTTTGCTGGGGCTGGTGCGCGCGGGTGGCGGCAGCGCCGCAGAGCTTTCCCAGCGCATCGCCACTGGCCTGCAGGCCGGGCAGCTCATCCTGCACCCTTCCGTGGCGGTAGAGGTTTCCACTTACCGGCCCTTTTACATTCTGGGCGAGGTCACCACCCCCGGCCAGTACCCATTCCGCCCCGGCATGTCAGTCCTGACCGGAATTTCCATCGCTGGTGGGTTCACCTACCGGGCGGAAACTACTTATGTGGGCGTCACGCGCAATATTGGCAGCACGCCTGCCCAATACCGCGCGCCAACCGCCGCATTGGTCCAGCCGGGTGATGTCATCACAGTCTTCGAGCGCCGATTCTAAAGCCGTAACCGCCATCCCCAGGGGCACGGCGCTGGCGCTGGTCGTTGCCGGGTTCGTTACCTTCGTAAATATGTGGTGCACCCAGGCCATTCTGCCGGTGCTCGCCAAAACCCTGCACAGCTCGCCGGAAGCCACAGGCTATACCGTTACCGCCCCGCTCATCGCCACCGCCGCCATGGCACCTGTCATCGGCATGGTGTCAGACCGTTTCGGCCG